>CALWEE010000152.1 GCA_944376975.1 uncultured Lachnospiraceae bacterium | reverse complement strand
TATTTGGCGGAGAACGGCGTCCACCGTCTGGACAAAGCGGATGGGACCGATGAACTTTTCCTTGCTTCAGAAACGCTGACCGTGTTGGATTCGTGGAATAACTGGCTTTATGTGACGGACAGCGCCGATGTGGACGAGGCCCACAATATGACCGTATGGAAGGTGGACAAAGCCACCGGCGAAAAAACCGAAACGGCTGTGACGGTAGGCGGGTTCGCGGTGATCGGGGACCGTCTGTGGCTGGTGGAACGTATACCGGAGGCGGACGGGACGCTGTCGCCCACCGGTTCCTGTCAGTTGGGAGGTTACACATTGAACGGGGAAACCGGGGAACCGGAAGACGGCCCGCTGACGCTTGACTATCTGAGGAAAAACCAGTCGGCGCTGTATCCGGCCTTTGAAGCGTACGACTATCTGGTCATAGGGGAAGATCTTTCAAGTCGGCTCATACGGACGGATAATGAAACATTTTATGGAGAGATCGATATCGAAGATGTACAGACCCAGGCCACGCGATATCTGATGGATGGCCGGGAGAGGATCTTTTACGGCGGACCGGGAAGTATTGTGTTTGAAGAAGATCAATGTATTTATGAATGTCATACCGATACCGGGACAACAGAACCGGTCGTATCCGGACTGACGTGGTCGGCGCGGTTGTTTGGCGTGGACGCGGCGTATTTTTATCTGAGCGAAAGTCCGGATTCCGTTACAGAAGATACGGAAGAAGGCTGGGAACAGGTTGTGTTCCGCGTATCCCGGGAGACAGGCGAGAAAGAAGAACTCCTGACGATCCGCAATGTCTGGTCGGACGATCGGGCCGGACAGATGGAAAATGGGGATATTCCTGTCGGAGAGTTCGTGGAGGACTGGTTTGTCTATTATGACAGCGCCAAAGATCAGGTGCTGGCTGTGAAAGCGGAAGTTGAATAAGGAAGCGGCGTCTTTTATGGTAAAATAGACAGAAACGAAATACTTTCAGAAAGAGATGAGGGAAATGAAAAATCAGACGAAGACCGATCAGGAAAGCGTGTTCCGGGACCTGCCCATCGTATCGGCGCTGCGGATCATGATCGTTCCGTCGGTGATCAGCCAGTTGATCGTCCTGATCTACAATATGGCCGATACGTTTTACGTGGGACAGACCAATGATCCCTATATGGTGGCGTCTACGGCGCTGATCCTTCCCGTGTTCAATATCACCTTGTGTCTGGCCGGACTCGCGGGCGTGGGCGGCGGCGCCCTGATCTCCCGGCTCCTCGGGCAGGGGCGGGTGGATGAAGCCCGCAGGGTCAGCGCGTTTTCCATTTATCTGGCGGTGTTCATATCCGCGGTTTTTTCCGTCGGGACAGGCGTTTTCATGAAGCCGCTCCTGGGCCTTCTGGGAGCCGGCGCGAATACCTATGTTTACGCCAGGCAGTACGCGCTCTGCGTCATCGTGGCCGGCGGCGTCCCAACGGTCCTGTCCAATGTTTTATCCAACCTGATCCGGAGCGTGGGCCGGTCCAGGGAGGCCGGCGTCGGCATCATCATGGGCGGTATCCTGAACATCATCCTGGATCCCATCTTCATGTTTGCGCTCCTGCCGCCGGGCAATGAGGTGCTGGGCGCGGGTATCGCCACCTGCCTGTCCAACTGCGTCGCCTGCCTTTATTTCGTGATCGTGCTGATCCGCATGGGCAGGAATTCCGTGATCACTTTCCGGCCAAAGATCGGCGGCATACATAAAGCCAGCGTGCTGGCGGTGTTCGCGGTGGGCATCCCGTCCGCCATCTCCACCCTTTTGTTCGACCTGGATTACGTGATCATCGATAAGCTGATGGTATCTTATCACGACCTGGCCCTGGCTGCCATCGGCATCGTCCTGAAGGTGGAACGGTTTCCCCTTAACGTGGGCATCGGTATCTGTCAGGGCATCATGCCTTTGGTGGCGTATAATTACGCCGCGGGGAATAAGAAACGCATGGACGACACGATCCGCCTGTCCCGCAGGCTGGGCCTGATCGTCGCGGCGGCCAGCATCATCCTGTACGAAGTGTTTGCCGGTCAGTTTATCCGCGTATTCATCGCGGACAGCCAGACGATCCAAATGGCTTCCGGGTTCCTGCGCATCCGCGTACTGGCCACGCCGTTGATGTTTTTAAGCTTTTTTACCGTGTATTTGTTCCAGGCCTTCGGCAAAGGCCGGATCGCTCTGTTCCTGGGCGTGACGCGCTGGCTTGTGTTCAATATCCCCATGCTTTTTATCCTGAACGGCCTGTTCGGCATGTACGGTATCGTCTGGTCCCAGGTGACGGCGGATATCCTGACCGTCGCCCTGTCCTTTTACGTTTTCTTCAAATACAGGCCAAGGCTGGGACAAAAGACGGCCTAGCCGGCCTTTTTATGTCAGGAGGATCCGACTATGAAATTTTTCCATCTTTCAGACCTGCATATCGGCCTGAAGCTTTACAACCGGGATCTCAGGGAAGATCAGGAATATATACTGGATCAGATCGTATCGCTGGCGGGGCGGGAACAGCCGGATGCGGTCGTCATCGCCGGAGATATTTATGACAAAGCCGTCCCTTCGGCGGAAGCGGTGGAAGTCTTTGACCATTTTATCGGCGCGCTGACATCCGCCCTTCCGGAGGCGGTCATCATGATCATATCGGGCAACCATGACAGCGGGCAGCGGCTCAACTGTTTCCGCCGCGTCCTTTCCCGCCAGAACGTGCACATGATCGGCCTGCCGCCGCGGACGGACGGCGAATACATCGAAAAGATCGGGTTCGCCGATCCATATGGGGAGGTGGTGTTCTACCTGCTCCCCTTTGTCCGGCCGTCCATGGTCCGGCAGATCGTGGGAACGGATGAAAAGGGAAACAGCCTGTCTTATGACGAGACGCTCCACAAGCTGATCGACAGGGAGACGGTCGATGAGACAAAGCGGAATGTGCTGGTCAGCCATCAGTTTTACCTTCCCAGAGGCAAAAAAGCGCAGGACGTGGAACGGATGGATTCGGAAACGGTCACGGTGGGCAATATCGACCAGGTGTCGGCGGATCTGCTGGAACGGTTCGACTACGCGGCGCTTGGGCATATCCATAAACCGATGCAAGTGGGACAGGAAGTGTTCCGTTACTGCGGGACACCCCTGGCCTGTTCCGTCAGCGAAGCGGGACAGCAAAAAGGCGTCATCATGGTAGAGATGAAAGAAAAAGGATCGGTCCGGACGACGGTCCTGCCCCTCCATCCGCTGCGCCAGGTGCGCGTCCTTACCGGGACGCTCCCGGAACTGCTGGAGCAGGCATGCGAAGATTATGTCACGGTCATCCTGGAAGGGATGGAAGATATGGCGGCCGTGGATATGCAGGACCGACTGCGGGCCGCGTTTCCTTTTCTGCTGGAGATCCGAAGAAAGAGCCGGGACAGCGCGGGCCCGGCGTCCGGCTTCGCGCCGGAAAAACAGATGGATCCCTTTGAACTGTGCAGCGCCTTTTTAAAGGATCCGGACGAGGCGGCGAAAGCGTTGCTCCGGGATGTGATCCATACGGTTTTGGAGGTGAAATGACATGAGACCGGTCAGACTGACCATGCAGGCGTTCGGTTCCTATGGGAAACGGACGGTCGTCGATTTTGGCAAAGCGGAGCAGAACCTGTTTCTGATCACCGGAGATACCGGCGCAGGGAAAACCACCCTGTTTGACGCCATGGTCTTCGCTTTGTACGGGGAGGCCAGCTCCGGGAGCAATAAAAAGAACGGGACGGAACTGCAAAGCCAGTTCGCCGGATCGGACGTGGAGCCTTTCGTGGAACTGGTCTTTTCCGAAGGCGGGGAGTATTATACGGTCCGCCGGGTGCCCAGGCATGTGCGGCCGCTGAAACGAGGGAAAGGCGAAAAAGAAGAAAGCGAGGATCTTTCCCTGATCCTGCCCGACGGCACCGAATATCCCAAAAAAGAAGCGGCGAAAAAGATCGAGGAGATCATCGGACTGACCAAGGGTCAGTTTATGCAGGTGGCCATGATCGCCCAGGGCGAGTTCATGGAGCTGCTCCGGGCCAAGTCGGACGACAAAAAGATCATATTCCGGAAATTGTTCCATACAGAGATCTATGAAGATATCGTCAATGAACTGGCGCGCCGGAAGCGGGAAAAGCAGGAGGAGATCAACGGGATACGCGTCCGGTATCAGACGGAAGCGGGGCGGGTAAAGATCCCGGAATGGGCGGAAGAAGACGAAGACGCGGAAGAACCGTTGGGACAGCTGCGCGGCCGGATCTGCCAGTCAGACCGTCTGTCGGTGACCGATCTGGAGCGGTTCGTAGAAAAGCTGGACCGGCTTGAGGGGCGGCAGCGGCGGCGGCGGGAACAGGCCGAAAAGGCGGATCAGACCGCTCATGACGATCTTTTGAAAAAACGGGACCGGCTCAACGGGGCCGCGGACCTGGCGAAAAGGTTTTCGGAGCGGGACGCGGCGGCCGAACAATTAAAACAATGCGCTGCCCAGGCCGACCGGATGGCGGAAGAAAAAGCGTTGATCGGCCGGATCGACAGCGCCTGGGATATCCACGCGGTCTGGCAGCGTTATGAAGACGCGCGGAAAGACGTATCCGATATCACGCGGGAATGGATGACGCTGAAAGAAAAACTCCCGGCGCTCATAAAGGCCCGCGAAGACGCTTCCGGGAAGGAAAGCGGGGCCAGAGAGCGTTATGACAGGGAGGCGGAAGCCTGCGCCCGGGTCAAAGCGCGGGTGGAACAGGCGTTAAAGCGGTTTAAAGAGCGGGAGGAC
>CALWEE010000151.1 GCA_944376975.1 uncultured Lachnospiraceae bacterium | reverse complement strand
CCGGATGATGATCAGATAACGATCATTTGTCCTCAGATTTCCGATGATGAGCATCAAACAGAAGATGGTCACGGATCCGACGCCGGCGATCATAAAATCGGAAATACCGCAGCAAACGCCGACCGCGATCGTCCAGAAAATATAAGCCGTATCTCTCGGATCTTTTATCGCCGTACGAAAACGCACGATCGACAACGCGCCCACCATACCAAGAGACAGCGCGATATTATTGCCGATGACGCACATGACAAGGGTGGTCACGACCGTGAGCATCCATAAAGAAGCGTTGAACTTCGCGCTGTATACCGTATCTGTATGAGAGATGCGGTAAGAAATATAAATGACAAATCCTATGACAAGCGCGGCCAGAAAGTTCATCAGGATCTCCTGTACCGACAGGCTTCCTGAATTGTTGGTCAAATAGTAGATCAGATCGTTATTCATTGATAGCTCCTCCTAATCCGTATAACCGGCACTGACAATATTTGCTGCTTGATACCTGCATCTTGTCTGCCCGGTCGATCATATCTTTAATGTAACTCATCAGAAAATGATTGTATTTAACTTCCATGGTTATCCCGCCAATGACGCCTGCCGGGTAAAAAGGCATATCCCGATCAAAAAGATCCGCGTTTCCTTCATTGGACATTAGCCTTTTATCGAAGGTTATCCGGATATCATTGGTTGGACTGATATAGGCCAGTCTTTCATACTGGACCGTACACACCGGACGATAAACTTCCGTGCCCATGAGCGCGTACATGCGCCGACCGAAATCACCCTTTTCCATAAGGCACTCATAATGCCCGCCGATCAGTTCTTCGGCCTCAGCCCGGCTTACTTCAAGGCTTCTTTTTCGCTGAAATACGCCTTGTTTATCTTTCAGCTCTAGCTTGGCATGATCGTCGTCCGTGTCGTATATGCGAAGCCGTATCTTTTTTCGATGATCGATCCCCGCCTGTTTGTCGTAAAAATCGTCGTTTGTCAATGTATCGAAATAAAGAGAACGGACCATATAGCCTTCTCCGTTGTTATGCGCGTCCTCCTCCAATAAATAGGATAAACCGCTTTTGATATGACTGAAACTTTTTTCAGGGATCCTGTACTTCAGTTCGCGTCGTAAAACATCCTGCATGCCATCCCTCCTTTGCGCTAATTAACTGGTAAGTAGCATGGATTATACACTATCGCTGTCACATAGGCGTCACAAAATGTTAAATTTTAGGCATGTATTTCATGTTTTCATCACATATATTTTACTTTGTCTTTACATTGGGCACATAAAAAAACTTCTTTACCGCCTTACTCGAAAACAGTAAAGAAGTTTTTTCAGATCATTATTTTAAAATAGCCTTATGATAGACTTTTTTCCCTTTTCGGATCTTTACGCCCTGCTTCAGCGCTTCCTCTGAAATGAACGTATCCAACGTGGCCTTCTGATCGTCCACGGAGACGCCCCCCTGGGTGATCAGCCGACGGGCTTCGCTCCGGCTGGACACGAGAGCGCAGGCCGACATAAGATCAATGATACCGATCTGTCCATCCTGCAAAAGCGCGGCATCGATCTCAGTAGAAGGCATGTGACTGTCGTCCGAACCACCGGCAAACAACGCATGGGCCGCTTTTTGAGCGTTTCGCGCTTCTTCTTCGCCGTGGACCAGTTTTGTCAGCTCGTATGCCAGTATTTCTTTCGCTTTATTTAACTGACTGCCTTCCCATTGATCCATCTTGTCGATTTCTTCCAGCGGCAGGAAGGTGAGCATACGGATACATTTGAGCACGTCCGCGTCTTCCACGTTCCGCCAGTACTGATAAAATTCAAAGGGCGACGTTTTTTCCGGATCGAGCCATACCGCGCCTTTTGCCGTTTTCCCCATCTTTTTGCCTTCGGAGTTCATCAACAAGGTGATCGTCATGGCATAGGCATCTGTTTTGCCCAGTTTTCTTCGGATCAGGTCGGTCCCGAACAGCATATTGGACCACTGGTCGTCGCCGCCGAACTGCATATTGCATCCATACGTCTTATACAGATGATAAAAATCGTAGGACTGCATGATCATGTAGTTGAACTCAAGGAAACTGAGGCCTTTTGCCATACGCTGTTTGTAACATTCCGCGCGGAGCATGTTGTTGACGGAAAAGCAGGCGCCCACTTCTCTCAAAAGATCGATGTAATTTAATTTTAAGAGCCAGTCCGCGTTATTCACCATGATCGCTTTGCCTTCGCCAAACTCGATGAACCGTTCCATCTGTTTTTTGAAGCAGTCACAGTTGTGCTGGATCGTCTCCGGCGTCATCATGGAACGCATATCGGTCCTTCCGGAAGGATCGCCCACGTAGCCTGTTCCGCCGCCGATCAGGACGACCGGTTTATTGCCTGCCATCTGCAGCCGCTTCATCAGGCATAAAGCCATAAAATGTCCCACATGGAGTGAATCCGCCGTGGGATCGAAGCCTATATAAAATTTGGCATTTCCGCTATTGACAAGGTCGCGGATCTCGCTTTCGTTGGTTACCTGGGCGATCAGCTCTCTGGCCTGTAATTCCTCGTAAATACCCATCTGAAATCTCCTCTCTCATTGTTCCGGTCCCGTTATGCCTGTCGTCTGTTTGGCCATTTAACGGCTTTTCCAAAAAAAAGCCTCTGTCTTTTCAGACAGAGGACGAACAGTCATTCGCGGTACCACCTCTTATTTAAAAAGCCTTCACAGACTTTTCCTCAGAAGGAATCTCATTCCCATGCTGTAACGGGCATACCCGTCGTTTCCTAATGACCTGAGCGGCGTTCAGAAAGAAGCTCCAGGATGTATTCAGTACGGTCTGTCATACCCTTCCACCAACCGGGTACTCTCTGTATACAGATAACGCGCTTACTCGTTCCCTTCTTCGCCTGTATCGTGATCGGGCACGCGCGGCAGGCGTGCGTGCGTCAGTGGTTCTATTATATCGGATAGAAAAATAATTTTCAAGTAGCAAAGGACAAAAACAGCGTTTTAAAAACATATGTCGCTGACAGTCATCGATCATAACATGGGAGGATCAGCATCTGCCCGGTTTTGATGACCGTATGCTCCAGATGATTGGTTTCCATGATCTCCTGGATATAATGATAAGCGGACGCGTACTGGCCGGACATGTGTTCGTTGGCGATGCTCCACAGGGTATCGCCTCTTTGTACGACATAACTGATGAAGTACTTTTCGCAGGAAGCCCGCGCCTCATCTTCCTGCGCCGCGCTGACCTCTACAGCGAACGCGCTGTCCTGGTCCGGTGTGACCGGAAGCAGCAATATGATAAAAACAACGGCTACGAGGAACATGCCTGTAAGAAAACGTTTCATAACATCGCCTCCAAAATCGAACATTTGTTTGTTGTGATGTTATTATATCGAACGTGCGTTCTTTTGTCAATGGTTTTTGCCAAAAAACCAAACATTTGTTTGCAATTCCTCCGGCCTTGTGTTATGATAAACGAAAAGACACAAGGAGTTGTATGCCATGGGCCAAGATATCAGCGCGAAACAAAGAGAGATCCTTGAATATATAAAACAGCAGATCCTCGCGAAAGGGTATCCCCCTTCCGTCCGGGAGATATGCGCGGCTGTCCGCCTGAAATCCACATCGTCCGTTCACTCCCATCTGGAGACTCTGGAACGGAACGGTTACATACACCGGGACCCCACCAAGCCCCGTACCATTGAGATCATCGACGACGCCTTCGCTCTGACCCGCCGTGAGATGACCAACATCCCCATCGTCGGCACCGTTACCGCGGGCGAACCGATCCTCGCTCAGGAAAATATCATCGACTACTTTCCCATACCGGTCGAGATGCTTCCCAACGCGCCGACTTTTATGCTGAAAGTCCGGGGTGAAAGCATGATCAACGCCGGCATCTATGACGGCGATACCGTTATCGTCAAACAGCAGTCTGCCGCCGACAACGGCAATATCGTCGTTGCCCTCGTGGGCGACTCCGCCACGGTCAAAACATTTTATAAAGAAGACGGCTACTATCGCCTTCAGCCCGAGAACGACACCATGGACCCGATCATCGTCGACCAGGTGGACATCCTGGGCAAAGTCATCGGCCTGATACGCATGGGCATGTAGCCTTTTGCCGTCAGCCAGCCGGGCCGCGTAAAAATAGCACCTAAAAGGAAATACCTTTTGGGTGCTAAAATTTACTTTATTTTCGCAATGATCGACCTTATTCCGCCATTTCTTTAAAATCTTCCACGGCCATTTCTTTTCCATCCTGCCATATACGCTCCAGATCGTAGAACAGCCTGTCCTCCTCAGAGAATATATGGACGATGATATCATTGTAATCCATAAGTATCCAGGCCGCCGACTGGTAGCCTTCCGTCTGGCGCGCCTCATATCCGGCCCGTCCAAGGCTTTCTTTCACATTATCCGCCAAAGTCTGGACCTGGTTCCGGTTCGATCCGCTGGCCAATATAAAATAATCCGCGATCACCGTGACATTCCGTATATCAATGATCTTTATGTCCCTGCCCTTTTTGTCTTCCAGGGCGTCGATCGCGATCTTCGCCATTTTTTCCGATACGCTCATTTTTCTTCCCTCCTGCGTTGTTTTTCATAATGGTCACGGCTCTTTCGCGTCATCGGGTCGATATCGCCGCCGTGTTTTTCAAGATAAGAAAGCGTCTGATCCAAGATGAGCCAGACCGTTTTGTCAAGATCCCTGAAGGCCTCCCGGCGGAGCATGTCCAGGTTCGGCGCCTTGTCCCTGCCCGGTTCGATATAATCCGCCGTAAAGACGATCTTCT
>CALWEE010000150.1 GCA_944376975.1 uncultured Lachnospiraceae bacterium | reverse complement strand
AACGACGACGACATCGACCATCTGGGCAACCGTCGTATCCGCGCTGTCGGCGAACTGCTCCAGAACCAGTACCGCATCGGTCTGTCCAGGATGGAACGTGTGGTCAGAGAGCGTATGACGACTCAGGATCTGGAAGGCATTTCACCCCAGTCGCTGATCAACATCAAGCCGGTGACCGCGGCTGTGAAGGAGTTCTTCGGAAGCTCCCAGCTTTCCCAGTTCATGGACCAGAACAACCCGCTGGCCGAGCTGACCCATAAGCGGCGTCTTTCCGCCCTTGGACCCGGCGGCCTTTCAAGGGACCGGGCCGGATTTGAAGTCCGGGACGTTCACTATTCCCATTACGGAAGAATGTGTCCCATCGAGACGCCTGAAGGTCCCAACATCGGTCTGATCAACTCCCTGGCGTCTTATGCCCGGATCAACCAGTACGGTTTTATCGAAGCGCCGTACCGGAAGCTGGATAAATCTGACCCGAGAAATCCCCGGGTCACCGATGAGGTCATCTATCTGACAGCCGATGAAGAAGATAATTATGTGGTAGCCCAGGCCAACGAGCCTCTGGATGAAAACGGATACTTCATTTCCAACAACGTATCCGGCCGTTACAGAGAGGCCACATCGGAATTCCCGAAGGCGAAAGTGGATCTGATGGACGTATCCCCGAGAATGGTATTCTCCGTGGCCACATCCATGATCCCCTTCCTTCAGAACGACGACGCCAACCGGGCCCTGATGGGTTCCAACATGCAGCGTCAGGCGGTTCCCCTCATGCTCACCGATTCTCCGGTGGTCGGCACCGGTATGGAGCAGAAGGCGGCCGTGGATTCCGGCGTGTGCGTTGTGGCGAAACGGGCCGGCGTGGTGGAACGTTCCGCTGCCAGCGAGATCATCGTCAAGACCGATGACGGACAGCGCGACGTCTATAAACTGCAGAAATTCGTAGGCAGCAACCAGGGCGCCTGCTATAACCAGCGTCCCATCGTCTTTAAGGGAGAACGGGTGGAAGCAGGTACCGTCCTTGCCGACGGACCTTCCACGAGCCAGGGCGAGATCGCTCTCGGAAAGAACCCGCTCATCGGCTTTATGACATGGGAAGGCTATAACTTCGAGGACGCGGTCCTTTTAAGTGAGCGACTGGTCCAGGAAGATGTGTATACATCGATCCATATCGCGGAATATGAAGCGGAAGCCAGAGATACCAAACTGGGACCGGAAGAGATCACCCGCGACATACCGGGCGTGGGCGACGACGCGTTGAAGAACCTGGATGAAAGAGGTATTATCCGGGTAGGCGCCGAAGTGCGCGCCGGCGATATCCTTGTGGGTAAAGTCACGCCGAAGGGCGAGACCGAGCTGACGGCGGAAGAACGGCTCCTGCGGGCCATCTTCGGCGAGAAGGCCCGGGAAGTGCGGGATACCTCCCTGAAAGTGCCCCATGGCGATTACGGTATCATCATCGACGCCAAAGTGTTTACCCGTGAAAACGGCGATGAGCTGTCTCCGGGCGTGAACGAGTCGGTACGTGTTTACATCGCCCAGAAACGTAAGATCTCTGTGGGCGACAAGATGGCCGGCCGTCACGGAAACAAGGGTGTTGTTTCCCGGATCCTTCCGGTGGAAGACATGCCCTTCCTGCCCAATGGCCGTCCGTTGGATATCGTGCTGAATCCGCTGGGCGTACCGTCCCGTATGAATATCGGGCAGGTGCTGGAGCTGCATCTGGGCCTGGCCGCCAAAGCCCTCGGCTTTAAGGTGGAAACGCCGATCTTCAATGGCGCCAGCGAGGAAGATATCATGGAAACGCTGGAAATGGCCAACGATTATGTGAATAGATCATGGGAAGAATTTACGGAAAACTGGAAAGACAAGATTTCCGATGAGCTTTATGACTATCTGGGATCCCATCTGGATTACCGGAAAGAGTGGGCGGGCGTGCCCATCGACCGGACCGGAAAAGTCCGTCTGCGCGACGGCCGGACCGGCGAAGAATTTGACAGCCCGGTAGCCATCGGTTTCATGCACTACCTGAAACTGCATCATCTGGTAGACGATAAGATCCATGCCCGTTCCACCGGACCATACTCCCTTGTTACGCAGCAGCCTTTGGGCGGCAAGGCCCAGTTCGGCGGCCAGCGTTTCGGCGAGATGGAGGTGTGGGCGCTGGAGGCGTATGGCGCTTCCTACACCCTGCAGGAGATCCTGACATTCAAATCCGACGATGTGAACGGACGTGTGAAGACATACGAAGCGATCATCAAAGGTGAAAATATCACGGAACCGGGTATTCCGGAATCCTTCAAAGTACTGCTCAAAGAACTCCAGTCCCTGGCCCTTGACGTGCGGGTACTGCGCGACGACCAGACCGAGGTGGAGATCGGTGAGACGACCGATTACGGCGACGAGGAATTCGCGGCGTTTATGCAGGATCAGAAAGGCCTGATCGGCAAAGACGAATCCCTGGGCGATTACGGATACAGAGAGCAGACTGTAGAAGGGGAGGAATTTGTCGATGTTCCTGAAGAGGAAGACGGCGAAGACGACTTTGTCCTCTACGAAGATGAACCAGACATGGATTAAAGAAAGGAGTGCCGCTTAATGCCTGATATGAATAGCAGCGAGGCTTACCAACCGATGACATTTGACGCCATCAAGATCGGCCTGGCTTCACCGGAAAAGATCAGAAGCTGGTCCCATGGGGAAGTAAAAAAGCCTGAGACCATCAACTATAGAACGTTGAAACCTGAAAAAGACGGTCTGTTCTGCGAAAAGATATTCGGACCGACAAAAGACTGGGAATGCCACTGCGGTAAATATAAAAAGATCCGCTATAAAGGCGTTGTCTGCGACCGGTGCGGCGTGGAAGTCACGAAATCCAACGTGCGCCGCGAGCGGATGGGGCATATCGAGCTTGCCGCTCCGGTGTCCCACATCTGGTATTTCAAAGGGATCCCCAGCCGTCTGGGCCTGATCCTGGACATCTCTCCGAGGAATCTGGAGAAAGTCCTCTATTTTGCCAGCTATATCGTGCTGGACAAAGGCAACACGGATCTCCAGTACAAACAGGTCATCTCCGAAAAGGAGTACCGGGATACGTGTGAAAAGTACGGAAACACCTTCCGGGCCGGCATGGGCGCCGAGTCCATCAAGGAACTGCTGGAAGCCATTGACCTGGACAAGGAATCCGAAGAGTTAAAGACCGAACTGAAAAATTCCACGGGACAGAAACGCGCCCGTATCATCAAAAGGCTGGAAGTAGTGGAAGCGTTCCGCTGCTCCGGGAACCGTCCGGAATGGATGATCCTGACGGTCATCCCGGTCATCCCGCCGGATATCCGGCCCATGGTACAGCTGGACGGCGGCCGTTTCGCCACCTCCGACTTAAACGACCTGTACCGCCGGATCATCAACCGGAACAACCGTCTGAAACGGCTGCTTGAGCTGGGCGCTCCGGATATCATCGTCCGGAACGAAAAACGTATGCTCCAGGAAGCGGTGGACGCCCTGATCGACAACGGCCGCCGGGGCCGTCCTGTCACCGGACCGGGCAACCGGGCGCTGAAATCCCTGTCCGACATGCTGAAAGGAAAACAGGGCCGGTTCCGTCAGAACCTGCTGGGTAAACGTGTGGATTATTCCGGACGTTCCGTTATCGTTGTAGGACCGGAATTGAAGATTTACCAGTGCGGTCTGCCGAAAGAGATGGCGATCGAGCTGTTCAAACCTTTTGTTATGAAGGAACTGGTGAGCAAGGGCCTGGCCCATAACATAAAGGCCGCCAAGAAGATGGTGGAACGCCTTCAGTCGGAAGTGTGGGATGTTCTGGAAGACGTGATCAAGGAACATCCGGTCATGTTGAACCGCGCCCCCACGCTGCACCGTCTGGGTATCCAGGCTTTTGAGCCGGTGCTGGTGGAAGGTAAAGCCATCAAGCTCCATCCCCTTGTTTGTACAGCCTACAACGCCGACTTCGACGGCGACCAGATGGCTGTCCACGTACCGCTGTTCGTGGAAGCGCAGGCGGAGTGCCGCTTCATGCTGCTTTCGCCCAACAACCTTCTGAAGCCCTCCGATGGCGCCCCTGTGGCCGTGCCTTCGCAGGATATGGTCCTGGGTATTTATTACCTGACGCTGGAAAAACCCGGCGACAAGGGCGAAGGGAAGTTTTTCCGCGACGTGAACGAGGCGATACTGGCTTATGAGAACAAGGCGATCACCCTTCAGGCGCCCATCAAGATCCGCCGGACCGTAAAAGTCAACGGCGAGACCAAAACGGGCGTGATCGCGTCCACGCTGGGACGGTTCATCTTCAATGAGATCATCCCGCAGGATCTGGGCTTTGTGGACCGGTCCAACCCGGAAAACGACCTGGCTTTGGAGATCGATTTCCTTGTAGGCAAAAAACAGCTGAAACAGATCATTGATAAATGTATCAATACCCATGGAGCGACCCGTACCGCCGAGGTGCTGGACGACATCAAAGCCACAGGCTACAAGTACTCCACCATCAGCGCCATCACCGTATCCGTATCCGATATGTCGGTTCCGGCGGAGAAGAAAGCGCTGATCCAGGAAGCGGAGGATACGATCGAGAAGATCACGAAAAACTTCCGGCGGGGTCTTGTGACCGAAGAAGAACGTTATAAAGCGGTCATCGACGCGTGGAAAAACGCGGATGACAAGATCACGGAAGCGCTGCTTTCCAACCTGGATAAATACAACAACATTTACATGATGGCCGATTCCGGAGCCCGTGGTTCCAACCAGCAGATCAAACAGCTGGCTGGTATGCGTGGTC
>CALWEE010000149.1 GCA_944376975.1 uncultured Lachnospiraceae bacterium | reverse complement strand
CAGACAGACGCCTGGATCGATCCGGGCTGCGCTCAGAATCCGGCAGCTTACGGCAGTTTCCCGCGGTTTTTGAGACTGGGACGGGAAAAGACGGATATGCGTCTGGAAGACGTGGTGCACAAGATGACAGGAAAGACGGCCAGAAGGTTCGACCTGCGCCACAGAGGATTCCTGAAAAACGGATATTACGCGGATATCACCGTGTTCGACCCGGAAAACGTGAGGGAAACGGCGACAGCGAAGGATCCGTCAGGGAAACCGGAAGGCATAAAGAAAGTGTTTGTCAACGGGCAGCTTGTGGTGGATGAAGGAAAGGTCAAAGATGTGAAAGCAGGCATGACGATCTGATCGGCCCATGATGAAGACCGGCGGCCGGCCCCCGTTTTTGAACGGAAAGGACCGGCCGCTTTTTCTGTGTTTCCGATGGAAAAAAACTCAAAAATATGGTATGATACGAGAAAACGGGGACGAGGTGAGTCAGATGTACGCGGAGATAGAAAACCTGCTGGAAATGCTTCTGCATGATATAGCCAACGTAGCCATCATGCTGTTTGAATTTATCGGTGTCGGCATCATCATATACAGCGGCATCCGGGGCTTTATCAAATGGCTGAGACGGGCTCCCGATACGAAGATCTATCTGGCGAAAGGCCTGGCCATGGGGCTGGAATTTAAGATGGGAAGCGAGATACTCCGTACCGTCGTTGTACGTGAATGGAAAGAGATCGGCATTGTGGCCGGCATTATAGCGCTGCGGGCGGCGCTCACCTTCCTGATCCACTGGGAGATCAAGGAAGAAGAAAAAACTTCCCGGGAAGACAAGGAGGAGATTCTCAATGGAACAACAGACATTGAAACTGGAAAATGACGTATTGGAAGTGAGCATCTTTCTGAAAGGGGCGGAGCTTTGCTCCATCCGGCGCAAGAGCGACGGAAGGGAATATCTTTGGAACGGCGATACCGAGTACTGGAAATTCCGCGCGCCGATCCTGTTTCCTTTTGTGGGCGGGCTGAAAGATAAAAAATACCGCCATGACGGCAAGGAGTATCCCATGACCCAGCACGGCTTCGCCAGGGACAGGGTGTTCGAGGTGGTCGAAAACACCGGTACAAAAGTGTTGTTCGCCCAGGAAGATAACGAAGAAACCCGGAAGATCTATCCGTTTGGCTATCATCTGGAGATCGGCTACAGCCTGGAGGGCGAGACGGTCAAAGTGCTGTGGCGCGTTAAAAACACGAATAAAGGCAAGATGTATTTTTCCATCGGAGGCCATCCGGGCTTCATGTGCCCCATCCGGGAGGGTGAGAAACAGTCGGACTACAGCCTGCTGTTCAGGGACGACCTGGGCCGGCCCCTTTCTCAGATCGTCAACAGCGTATTCGGCACGGTGGGACTGGTCACCGACCAGAAAAAAACCTACGTCCTCGATGAAGGCCGTTTGGCCATCGATCCCCATCTGTTTGACGGGGACGCGCTGATCCTGGAAGACTGCCAGACCCAGAGCGTGGCGTTGGTGGACCCGGCAGGAAAAGAATACCTGGAAGTGCGCTTCGACATGCCGCTTGTGGGGATCTGGTCCGTGCCCGGAAGACAGGCGCCTTTTGTCTGCATCGAACCCTGGTATGGGCGGTGCGATAAAGAAGGGCTGGACGTGGAATTAAAAGACCGGGAGTGGACCAACGAACTGGCCGCCGGCGCTGTTTTTGAAGCCGGATTCGATATCCTCACGAAATAAACGGCGATATATGGGCGGAAATCATAAAATCTGATTGACAGGCGCACTCTTTCATGCTACTATGATAAAGCATTAATCAAATGACAGAATAAAAGATCAGGGAGAGAGTACGATGAAAAGAAAGATTGCGCTTATATTAGCAGGTATCATGATGATGAGCTGTTTCGCGGCCGGCTGTTCCTCTTCGGGAAACGAGACGACAGGCGAGACCACGGCGGCGACCGGCGCGGAGACATCCGGCGAGACGGCAGCCGCGGCCGACGAGGAGCGGACCACGTTTACCGTTGGCTTTGACGCCAGCTTCCCGCCCTACGGCTATCAGGAAGACGGCGAGTACGTGGGCTTTGACCTGGATCTGGCACAGGAAGTATGTGACCGGAACGGCTGGGAACTGATCAAAACGCCCATCGACTGGGACGCCAAAGATATGGAATTAAGTTCCGGCGCCATTGACTGTATCTGGAACGGCTTTACCATGAACGGACGGGAAGAAGACTATACATGGTCCGAACCTTATGTTGACAACAGCCAGGTATTCGTAGTCAGCAAAGCCAGCGGCATCACAAGCCCGGACGAGCTGGCGGGCAAGATCGTCCTTGTCCAGAAAGATTCTTCGGCGCTGGCGGCTCTGAACGACGAGGAGAATACCGAGCTTCAGGAACTGAAGAATTCCTTCCAGTCCCTTGTTGAAGTACCGGAATACGAATCCGCTCTGCTCGAGCTGGATGCGGGATCGGCAGACGCGGTCGCCATGGACATCGGCGTTGCCAAAGCGAAACAGAAAAATAATGACAATATCGTGATCCTGGATGGCGAAGACGATATCATCGCGTCCGAGAAATACGCGGTAGGCTTTAAGCTGGGCAATGAAGAACTGAGAGACCAGGTACAGGCCACGCTGGACGAGATGGCCGCTGACGGCACATTCCAGGAGATCGCCGAGAAATGGGATCTGGCGGACAGTATCTGCTTAGGTAAATGATCGTATAAGACACTGGCGGGGAGCGCGAAAACACGCTCCCCTTTTTACAGTAAGGAGAAAAATCTATGGATATGCTGACACAAATGTGGGATATATTCCTGCAGATATCAAGAGGTATGGGGATCACGCTGGAAATCTTTTTTTCCACCTTGTTTTTCTCGCTGATCCTCGGCCTGGGGCTGGCCCTGTGCCGGATGTCGAAATTTAAACCGGTATCGATCCTGGCAAAGATCTATATATCGATCATGCGGGGAACGCCCCTTATGCTCCAGCTTCTGGTCGTATACTTCGGTCCCTATTTCATATTCGGGATCCGCATCACCCAGAGCTATAAGCTTCAGGCGGTCCTCATCGGGTTCGCCCTTAACTACGCCGCTTACTTCGCCGAGATCTACCGGGCCGGCATCGAGTCCATCTCCGTGGGCCAGTACGAGGCGGCGAAGCTTCTCGGATACAATAAGTTCCAGACGTTTTTCTGTATCATCATGCCTCAGGTCATCAAGCGGATCATCCCGCCGGTGGCCAATGAGACGATCACCCTGGTCAAAGATACATCACTGGCGTTCACCCTTTCCGTCGCGGAAGTGTTCACTTTGACAAAGCAGCTTGTATCGGCCATGTCATCCATGACGCCGTTTATCGTCGCGGGTATATTTTATTATATCTTCAACCTGATCGTGGCCCTGTTCTTCGACTGGCTGGAGAAGAAGATGAGCTATTACCGTTAGGAGGCAAAGGATATGAGTTTACTTGAAATGCGCCATATAAAGAAACATTTTGAAGACCTGGAAGTGCTCAAGGACATTTCCCTGACCGTCAATGAAGGCGAAGTCTTAAGCATCATCGGGCCCTCCGGATCCGGGAAATCCACCCTCCTTCGGTGCGCCACCATGCTGGAACAGATCGACGACGGAGATATCCTCTATATGGGAGAGACGGCCGCGAAAAGCCAGGGCGGAAAAGCCGAGTACGCCAAACCGGCGGATCTGAAACGGATACACGGTTATTTTGGGCTGGTCTTCCAGAATTTCAATCTGTTTCCCCATTATTCCGTGCTGAAAAATATCACCGACGCGCCGATCCGGGTGCAGAAACGCAAAAAAGAAGAAGTATATGAAGAAGCGCGGGCCCTTCTTAAGAAAATGGGACTGGAAGATAAGGGGGACGCCTATCCCTATCAGCTTTCAGGCGGACAGCAGCAGCGGGTTTCCATTGCCCGGGCGCTGGCCATGAATCCAAAGATCCTGTTCTTTGACGAGCCCACATCGGCGCTGGATCCGGAACTGACGGCGGAGATCTTAAAGATCATCAAAGATCTGGCCGCGGAGAAGATGACGATGGTCATCGTTACCCATGAGATGAATTTCGCCAGAAATGTTTCCGACCATATCATCTTCATGGAACAGGGCGTCATCGTCGAGGAAGGGGCGCCGGAAAAACTGTTCAATTCCACGAACCGGCGGATGCGGGAATTTTTCGGCAAGCTGTCCGGTGAATAAAAGCGAGATAGGAGGATGCGGATTTGAAGGCAGAAACGATCTTATCAAAAGTCGATCATACGTTACTGACACAGACAGCGTCCTGGGAAGATATCAAGAAGCTGTGTGATGAGGCGATCGCTCATCACACAGCTTCTGTGTGCATTCCGCCCTGTTTTGTCCGGGACGCGAAGGCATACGTGTCCGACCGGATGAAGATATGCACCGTCATCGGTTTCCCAAACGGCTACGCCACCACGGCGGTGAAGGTGTTTGAAACAGAAGACGCCCTGAAGGCCGGAGCGGACGAGATCGATATGGTGGTCAACATCAACTGGGTAAAGGAAGGGCTTTTTGACCAGGTCGAAGAAGAGATCCGGTCGATCAAAAAAGCCTGCGGCAGCCATATATTGAAGGTGATCATCGAGACCTGTTTCCTGACGGAAGCGGAAAAAAAGGCGATGTGCCGGGCCGTCACGCGGGCGGGCGCGGATTACATCAAAACGTCCACCGGGTTTGCCGGCGGCGGCGCCACCTTTGAGGACGTGGCGTTGATGGCGGCGAATGTGGGACCGTCTGTTCGCGTGAAGGCGGCAGGGGGCATCGC
>CALWEE010000148.1 GCA_944376975.1 uncultured Lachnospiraceae bacterium | reverse complement strand
CGGGTTATGAAACTGTTTCCAGTTCCGATCATCTCTGAATTTTAATACCTGTTCTATCGTTTCCTTTGTCATTTTTCGTCCTCGTTCTTCCAAGCTTTTCAGGGATCGCCCCGGGAGGCGCGGTCGGCGTCTTCGATCGTTTCCACGATCACCGTGTCTTCACGGACACGGAAACGGATCTCTTTTCCCGCGAAGGATAAGCCGTACAGACGCCTGGGGTCGTTCTGGTAAGCCGGCCTCGGATCCTGGGCGAGCAGTTTGATCAGCGCCTGTCGGTTCCTTTCCGGCATTTTTTCCAGACAACTCTTTGGGACATCCACCTGGAGCCGATGCTCAAGCGCCGGTTGCGCGAAGCTTCCCAAAGCCTCCGGATGGCTGTCGGAAAAAGGTATGTACGGCTTTATATCCAGTATGGGCGTCTTGTCCATAAGATCGATGCCGGACACATACAGCACCGGCCCCTCTCGCCCGTCCCAGTCCACCGATTCCAGGCGGACCGATGACAGGCCGATGGGATTCGGACGAAACGGCGACCGTGTCGCGAATACGCCCCTCCGCTCATTGCCGCCCAGGCGGGGCGGGCGGACCATGGGCGACCATTTCTTTCCGGACTCCGAAAAGGCCCAGATCAGCCATATATGCGAATATTCTTCCACGCCCCGGAGCGCGTCCGGATCACGGTATTCCGGCTCAAAGACGATCTTGCCCATCAGCTCCGGTACATAGCCGCTCTGTCTGGGAAGGCCGAACTTCTCCGGGAAATCCGTCCGTATGCGCGCGATGGTCTTTACTAAAAATTCCCGCTCCACTCAGCTTTCCTCTCCTTTTATCCTGTCCGACGGATTGAAAATCGTATCTTCTTCCGTAATGGGACGTATGACCCGACAGGGATTTCCAGCCGCGACCACGTGATCCGGCACATCTTTTGTGACCACGCTGCCGGCGCCGATCACGCTGCCTTCCCCGATGGTCACTCCCGGAAGGATGGTCACGGACGCGCCCAGCCAAACGTTATCTTTCAGAACGATGGGAAGCGCCCGCTCCAGGCCCGCATTGCGTTCGCTGGCCAAAAGCGGATGATTTGCCGTATACAGCCCGCAGTTTGGTCCGATAAAACAGTTTTTACCAACGCGGATACCGCCCCCGTCCATCAGATACACGTTATGATTGATAAATGTATCCCGTCCTATGCGGCACCGGTCGCCGTAATCCGCGTAAAACGGAGCCTGTACGCTCACGTTCTCGCCCAACTCCGGGATCAGCTCTTTTAATATCTGTTCTCTTTTGGATGTGTCCGAAGGCCGGGTCTGGCCAAACCGAAAACACAGGTCGTCCGCCTGCAGGCGTCTTTCCAGCAGTTCTCTGTCATAATTCGCGTCATACCAGAGTCCCTGTTCCATCTTTTCTTTTTCTGTCATACCTGTTCCCTGATCTGCCGCCTCAATTCAACGGGCGAAAGCCTTTCTCATTTTCTTTTAACGGGATCAGCTTTGAATCGACCTGATCGATACGGATAAACGATCCCTTGCCCAGTCCTTTTATCATCTTGTCAATGACCAGCTTCGGTCCCTGCACTTCCATCTCCACCGTACCGTTCCAAAGATTCTGCACCCACCCGGTAAGGTTGTACTCTTTTGCCAGATAATACGCCCGGTACCGGAAGCCCACGCCCTGGACGCGACCGGAAAAAATAATATGTCTTCGTTCATGTTCAAACAACATATAGACCCTCCTCGCCAACTTTTATGATCTATTTCAGTATACTATCCTTTAAGGTGAAAGACAATCACATCCGGCCAGTCTTTTCCCCGCTTTTCAGGATGGCCGGGCAGAAAAAAAGATTTGCGAGTTGAACCGGAGGCTGTTTCCCTTTATAATGGGATTTATATAAAAGAAGGGACGCATCTATGAAAAAAGACGGTTACTATTCTTCCGGAGAATTCGCCCGGATGGCGCGTATCACAAAAAAAACGGTCCGCTATTATGATGAGCACGGGATCTTAAAGCCCTCTTATGTCACGCCTTATGGCGCCCGTTTTTATACGGATCAGGACTTTGCCCGGCTCCAGCAGATACTGCTTCTCAAGCAGCTCGGATTTTCTCTGAAAGATATACGGGGAATGACAGTGAACGAAAACGATTCCCAATATATCGAAACCTCCCTGAAACTGCAGCTGAAGCTGGTGGAGGACCGGGTGGAACAGTTCCAGCTCGTCGCCCGGGTCATACGGGACACACTGGAAACGGTCCGCGACGGGCAGCCGGTAAACTGGAGCCGGATGCTGGAACAGATCCACATGACCGGCATGGAAAACAGCATGAAGACCCAGTACCAGAACGCGTCCAACATCGCCGCGCGCATCAGCCTGCATCATCTGTATTCGACCGATCCGAAGGGATGGTTCCCCTGGATCTTCGACCAGTGCCCCATCCGTTCCGGAACGCGCGTACTGGAGATCGGCTGCGGAGACGGAAGTTTCTGGACCGAAAACCGGGCCCGTCTTCCCGAAGATATACGCGTCACCCTTTCGGATATCTCCCCCGGCATGCTGAGGGACGCCCGGCGCCATATCGGCGATGACGATCCCCGGTTCGTTTTTCAGCCGTTTGACTGCCAGGCCATTCCTTTCCCCGACCATAGCTTTGACCTGGTCATTGCCAACCACGTTCTTTTTTACTGTGAAGATATCCCGAAAGCCCGGGAAGAGATCCGCCGCGTCATGGCGCCCGGCGCCCGGCTGGTATGCGGCACATACGGGAAAGCCCATATGAAAGAAGTCCGGGAACTGGCGTCCGCCTTTGATGAACGCATCCGCCTTTCATCGGATCAACTGTATGAACGGTTCGGAAAAGAAAACGGCGCCCGGCTGCTGTCGCCCGCCTTTTCCAGCGTACAGTGGCTGTCCTATGACGATCATCTCCTGGTCACCCAGGCTCAGCCTCTGATCGCCTATATCCTGTCCTGCCACGGGAACCAGAACCAGTACATCCCCGACCGGTACCCGGAGTTCCGCGCGTTCGTGGAGAAACAGACGGCGAACGGGTTTTATATCACCAAAGACGCCGGTATTTTTCTATGTGAAAAATAAATTTTAAAAAACTCTTGAAGATGCCCTTAGGGCATCTTTTATAATACAAGAAAGAAGCATTTTCACGCAGGCACGGATCGCCATGCCCGCATCCATGAAAGGAGATACACATGAAAGGCATTATTCTTGCCGGCGGATCCGGCACACGGCTCTATCCGCTGACGATGGTCACATCCAAACAGCTTCTTCCTGTTTATGATAAACCGATGATCTACTATCCCATGGCCGTCCTGATGAACGCCGGCATCCGGGATATCCTCATCATCTCCACGCCTCAGGACACGCCCCGTTTCCGCGAACTTTTAGGGGACGGCCACCAGTTTGGCGTCCATCTGACGTACGCCGTCCAGCCCAGTCCGGACGGATTGGCGCAGGCGTTTATCATCGGCGCTGATTTTATCGGGAACAGCTCCGTTGCCATGGTACTGGGCGACAATATCTTCGCCGGACACGGACTGAAAAAACGGCTGCGCGCCGCTGTCCGGAACGCGGAATCCGGGAAAGGCGCCACCGTATTCGGCTACTATGTGGACGACCCGGAGCGTTTCGGCATCGTTGAATTCGACGCCAATGGGAAAGCGATATCCATCGAAGAAAAACCGGAACACCCGAAAAGCAACTACTGTGTGACCGGACTGTATTTTTATGACGCGCACGTGGTGGAATACGCGAAAAGCCTGAAACCAAGCCCCCGCGGGGAACTGGAGATCACCGACCTGAACCGGATCTACCTGGAAAAAGATCACTTGAATGTGGAACTGCTGGGTCAGGGCTTTACCTGGCTGGACACCGGCACCCACGAAAGCCTTGTGGAAGCCACCAACTTTGTCAAGACCATGGAGACCCACCAGCACCGCAAGATCGCCTGTCTGGAAGAGATCGCCTATCTCAACGGCTGGATAAGCAAAGACGACGTCCTCCAGGTATATGAAATACTGAAAAAGAACCAGTATGGCCAGTATCTTAAAGATGTACTGGACGGCAAATATCTGGACACCCTGCATTGATAATCATACTGAAACGTAAGGAGAACATACTATGACGATCATTGTTACCGGCGGCGCCGGTTTTATCGGATCCAATTTTATATTCCATATGCTGGATAAATATCCCCAATATCGGATCATCTGCCTGGACTGCCTGACCTACGCCGGCAATCTGTCCACCCTGGCTCCCATTATGGATAAGCCGAATTTTCGTTTTGTCAAAGAAAGCATCACCGACCGGGAAGCGGTCTACCGGCTGTTTGAAGAAGAAAAGCCGGATATCGTTGTCAATTTCGCGGCTGAAAGCCATGTGGACCGTTCCATCGAAAACCCGCAGGTTTTCCTGGACACCAACATCATCGGCACGTCTGTCCTGATGGACGCCTGCAGAAAATACGGCATCCAAAGATATCATCAGGTATCCACCGATGAAGTGTACGGCGATCTGCCTCTGGACCGGCCGGATCTGTTCTTTACAGAAGAAACGCCCATCCACACGAGCAGCCCTTACAGTTCCTCCAAGGCTGCAGCCGACCTGCTTGTCCTTGCTTACCACCGCACCTATGGCCTTCCAGTCACGATCAGCCGATGCTCCAATAACTACGGACCGTATCATTTCCCGGAAAAACTGATCCCGCTCATGATCGCCAACGCGCTGAATGACAAGCCGCTTCCGGTCTACGGTAAAGGCGAAAACGTGCGCGACTGGCTGTATGTGGAAGATCACTG
>CALWEE010000147.1 GCA_944376975.1 uncultured Lachnospiraceae bacterium | reverse complement strand
CGTCCGGCCGCCTGGGTCAGGAGCTGGAACGTCCGCTCGCCCGCCATGAAATCGCCGGAAAACATGGACAGATCGGCGGCCAGGATGCCCACCAGCGTCACGTTGGGGAAATCGTGGCCTTTGACGATCATCTGGGTGCCCACAAGGATATCCGCCTGCCTTTCGGCAAATGCCTTGAAAACACCGTCGCCGCCGCTCCGATTACGGGTGGTATCCTGATCGGCCCTGAGAACGCGGGCCATTGGGAAGGCTTTTTTCAGCATCGCCTCCACTTTCTGTGTCCCTGTGCCGAAAGCGCCGATATAAGGCGATCCGCAGGAGGGACAGGTCTTTGGGAGGGGAAGGGTCTGACCGCAGTAATGGCAGGCCAGCCACGCCCGATCCGCGCTTTTGTGGAGCTTCATGGCCACATCGCAGTGGGGGCAGACGATGGTCTGACCGCACCGCCGGCAGGAAACCATGCCCGAATAACCTCTCCGGTTCAAAAAGATCATGGCCTGCTCGCCCTGTTTCAGGCAGGTCTCAAGGGCCTGCTTGAGCTTCCGGCTGAATATGGAATAATTTTTTTCTTTAAATTCCTGTTTCAGATCCACCACTTCCACCCGGGCCATCTGTTTGCTCCCTGAAGCCCGAAGGGGCAGCCGATGGAAACCGTATATGCCCTGCATGGCCCGTGTATAGCTTTCCAAAGACGGCGTGGCGGAACCGAGGACCAGACAGGCGTTGTCCATGAGGATCCTCTGGACCGCCACGTCCCTGGCATGGTATCGGGGGATCGTCTCGCTTTTATAGGCCGGATCCTGTTCTTCATCCATGATGATCAGGCCCAGCCGCTCAAAGGGCGTGAACAGGGCGGATCTGGGTCCGATGACCACGTCCACTTCCCCGTTCATAGCCAGACGGTACTGGTCGTAACGTTCCCCCTGGGACAGCCTGGAATGGATCACGCTGACCCGTTTGCCGAACCGGGCCATCAGCCGGCGGACAGTCTGGTAGGTGAGCGAGATCTCCGGTATGAGCACGATCGCCTGACGTCCCATGGCCAGCGTCTTTTCTATAAGTTCCATGTAGACTTCCGTCTTTCCGCTGCCTGTCACGCCATATAAAAGATGAACGCAGCCTTCATGCCTCGCCCATATGGAGCGGACCGCTTCCTGCTGCCAGTCGTTCAGGGAAACCTTCTCCCGGCAAAGCCCTTCCTCTTTATAGGGTGTCCGGACGACCTCCTGTGTCTGACAGTCTGCCAGCCCCTGCCGCACCAGCGTCTTCATCACGCCCTCGCCGCCGGGGAGGATCTGCCGGATCTGTAAGGAGGTCAGGCTGCCCTTTTCCGCCAGGGCCTTTAAAAGCAGCGCCCGGCTGGCGAACCGTTTACAGGCCTCCGCTTTCTGGATGGCCGCGTCGACTTTTTCCCGGTCCGCGACCAGCGTATAGGTCCGTTTTGTTTCGCTTTTTATCTGGCGTTTGACATGGACCACCGTCTTCAGTGCCTGATTCATGGTGCAGCCGTAAGTGTCCCGCATCCACGCCGCCAGCCGGATCATGTCGGATATGGCCCGGGTGGCCTGGGGCGTCAAAGCGATGATCGATTTGATCCGGTCCGGGTCAAACTCCGGCTGGTCGGTCACGCCGATGACAAAACCTTTGATCTTCCGGTTGCCGTTCCCAAACGGAATGATGACCGAAACGCCTTCCTGTATCTTTTCTTCCAGATCTTCCGGGATCCGATACTGAAATACCCGATCCAGTTTTTCCAATGATATGTCAACGATCACATCCGCATATTTCAACTGACCTTCCTCCCTGAAGCTGGTTTGCCGTTATCTTTATATTATAACCCCAACCTGTCAAAAATCAAATAGATCCGCCGCTCACCGGATCAGTTTCAGCTGTTCCAGAGCATAGGCGATCCCATCATCGTCCACGGCGCGGGTGACAAAAGAAGCGATCCGCTTCAGTTCGTCCGGAGCGTTCCCCATGACCACGCTGTTGGGCACCGCCTGGAGCATGGGCAGGTCGTTGCTGCTGTCTCCGAACACATAGCAGTCCTCTTTCGTATAGCCCAGTATCTCGCGGATCTTTTCGATACCGGTGGCCTTGCTGTATCCGTTCGGGACGACCTCGTAGCTCATGCCGTAATCCGTAAAATTCCTTTCGATATACTGAAAACCGGGGAACAGATCTTTTAGGCTTTCAAGTTCTTCCTCCGGTCCGAACACCACGTACTTATCAAACCGGATATCTTCCCGGTCCATGTCCAGAACACCGTCCGCGTCAAACTCGCGGCACATCTCCCGGATATGGGATACCTTCGGGTCCACGTCCCGCATGTTGAAATAATGGGCGTTGGCGCCTTCAAATACCACATGGGTCTTTTCGCTCATTTTTCCTATGTGATCCCGTATCGCCCGACATACGTCCGCCGGGATGCTGTAATGGAAAACCGATTTTCCCTGGTAGATGATCTGGGTGCCGCAGCCGCATACGAGCCCGTCGAAAGGCACCTGGAGCACATTGGGATCCAGGTTGTAAACGGTCCGTCCCGTGTTGATAAAGATCTGGTGGCCTGCCGCTTTCGCCTTCATCAAAGCGGTCTTGGAGCTGTCAACAAAATAATGTCTTTCGTCTTCCGTCAGAAGCGTTCCGTCGATATCAAAAAACAAAAGCTTTTTATCCATGAATATCCTCCTTTGTCTTTCTGTGTGTCGTCATCTTGCAGCATACTTTCTGATCATCATTATACAGAAAAAATCCAGGACATTTTTCATAAATAAAAAGCTTTTACAGTTCATTCTATTGACAATATCGTCTGAGTCAGATCGTCAGGCCAGAAAATCCTTCAGTTTTTTACTTCTCTGAGGATGGCGCAGCTTTCTCAGCGCCTTCGCCTCGATCTGACGGATCCGCTCACGGGTCACGGAAAACTCCTGTCCCACTTCTTCCAGCGTACGGGCTTTGCCGTCTTCCAGGCCAAAGCGCAGACGTATGACTTTCTGCTCCCGGTCTGTCAGCGACTGAAGGGCCACCTCCAGTTCTTCTTTCAGCATCTCGTCCGCCGCGTGCTGTTCCGGCTGGAGCGTGGATTTATCTTCGATAAAATCGCCCAGATGGCTGTCTTCTTCTTCGCCTATCGGCGTATCCATGGATACCGGTTCTTTGGAGATCTTCAGGATGTCGTCCACCTTTTCCACCGGAACTCCCATGATCTTCGCGATCTCTTCCGACGTGGGTTCCCTCCCGTATTCCGCCAGGAGCTTTCGGGACACGCGGATCGTTTTGTTTATCGTCTCAACCATATGTACCGGGATACGGATCGTCCGGGAATAATCGGCAAGCCCCCGGGTGATCGCCTGACGGATCCACCAGGTGGCGTAGGTACTGAACTTATATCCCTTTGTATAATCGAATTTGTCCACCGCTTTCATCAGGCCGATATTGCCCTCCTGGATCAGGTCCAGAAAGCTCATGCCCCGGCCCACGTAGCGCTTCGCGATGCTGACCACAAGACGGAGATTGGCTTCTGTCAGATGCTTTTTCGCTTCCTCGTCGCCTTCGCTCATCCGTTTGGCCAGATCGGCTTCCTCCTCCGCTGACAAAAGCTGGATGTTGCCGATCTCTTTCAGGTACTGGCGCACCGGATCCTCGATGTTGACGCCGTCCGGAACGGACAGATCCGACTCATCGATATGGATGTCGTCGTCTTCCTCGTCCAGGATGAACGTTTCGTCACTGTCGTCGTCATTGTTGACTTTCAGCACGTCGATCCCCTGTTCCTCCAGGTAATCAAAAACCCGTTCGTTCTGTTCCGGATCCAGATTCATTCCCTGAAACTTTTCCATGACCTCCGGGTATTCCAGCATGTTCTTTTTCTTCTTCGCTGCGGCCACCAGTTCTTCAAGTTTTTTCATAAAGAGTGCCATATTTTCTTCCATAATAATATTCCCCATATCAATATTTTCTGCTGCGGCTGTCAATAGTACATGATCACCGGCGTCCCGACGACCACATTGTCAAACAGCAGTTGGACTTTATCATACGGTGTGTTGATACATCCGTGAGAACCATCGGTCAGGTAGTAATCCTTTCCGAAATCACTGCGCCAAACCGCGTCATGAATACCGACTCCCAGATAGACCTGCATCCAGTAACTTACCTTCGTCAGATAATCTTCACCCTTTAATTCCGTGTCTCTCAATCGGTTTTCAATATAAAACACGCCGGCCGGCGTTCCGTGGCCGGTACTCATCGTACCCGTGGTCACGTCTGTATCCATGAACAGGGCACCGTCTTTATAGTACCACATATGCTGTCCGGAAAGATCGATCTCCACGTAAGTATCTCCGATATCGGTGCTGCCGGTAACGCCCGGGAACGGGTCCATCGTAAAGTCAGGCTCCCGCGTCTCGTCTTTTCCCGCCTGGATATCGGAAAGGAGTTTTTCGGTCTCGCCTTCCTCATCCACGCACCAGCCGTATGTCCCGCCCTCCACGGTGATCTCCTGACCACGGGAGGTGGAATAAAACGGGCGCTGGCGCCAGACTGTATCTTCCGTTTCTTTTAGCGAATGGACATAAGCCGCCGCCTTATCGCGGCTGATCTCATAGTCCCCTTTATCGTTCTTGACGATCCATGCGCGGATCGTCTCCGGCGTCAGTTCCACGGTCTTGTAACGAAAATCATAGGTGACCGTGATATGGGCCAGTTCATCGATCTTTTCCTCCGCCGATCGGATCTCCTCTGAATCAAGGGTGACTGCCGGCTGTTTGTAGGCGCCGGCCGTTTCCAGATCCAGCTTCGTTTCTTCCCGGTCTATGGCTTCCGCCAACGCTTTTGT
>CALWEE010000146.1 GCA_944376975.1 uncultured Lachnospiraceae bacterium | reverse complement strand
ACGATCAAGTCCACCTTTTCCCGGAGCAGACGGTCAAGAAGCGCCTCATTATAGCTTTCTCTGTCCGGGAAATCTTTCGGAGAAAGACATTCCGCCGGGATGCCGTGTTTCTTCGCCCGTTCCAGGGCATAGGCGTTTTTATTGTTGGACAGGACGAGGCTTATACAGGCGTCGCGGATCGTTCCGTCTTCGATACGGTCTATGACCGCCTGGAGATTCGTCCCGCCTCCGGATACAAGGACCGCTGTTTTCAGCATAATACCACACCTGTCTCTCCGCTCCGTGTCTCACCGATCACATAGCCTTTTTCTCCCGCCGCGGAAAGGATAGCCAAAGCGGTTTCCGCCTGGGACTTGTCCACCGTCAGCACCATGCCGATACCCATATTGTAGGTATTGTACATGACTTTTTCCTCCACCTGGCCTTTCTCGGCCATCAGGCGGAAGATCGGCGGGATTTCATAACTGTCTTTCCAGATCACGGCCTCAATACCCTCCGGGAGCATTCTCGGCACATTCTCATAAAATCCGCCGCCGGTGATATGACTGCAGGCTTTGATCTTCACGCCGCCCTCTTTCAGGGCCGCCAGCGCTTTCACATAGATCTTCGTCGGCTCCAGGAGTGTTTCGCCCAATGTCTTTCCAAGACAGTCGTAATACGTATCCAAAGATTCTTTCGTCATATCGAATATTTTACGCACAAGGGAAAACCCGTTGCTGTGGACGCCGGAAGACGCGATACCGATCAGGACGTCGCCCGCTTTCAGGTCTTTGCCTGTGATCAGATCTTTTTTATCGACGATACCCACGGCAAAACCGGCCAGATCGTATTCATCTTCCGGATAAAATCCCGGCATTTCCGCCGTCTCGCCTCCGATGAGGGCGGCGCCGGACTGAACGCAGCCTTCCGCCACGCCGGAAACGATCGTGGCGATCTTCTCCGGATAATTTTTCCCGCAGGCGATGTAGTCCAGGAAAAACAGGGGCGCCCCGCCGGCACAGGCGATGTCGTTGACGCACATGGCTACGCAGTCGATGCCGATCGTATCGTGCTTGTCCATGAGAAAGGCCAGTTTTAATTTCGTACCTACGCCGTCCGTACCGGATACGAGGGCCGGTTCTTCCATATCTTTAAACCGTTTCATGGAAAACGCTCCGGAAAATCCTCCGATATCGGACAGGACTTCCGGCCGCATCGTCCGCTGGACAAATTGTTTCATAAGTTTTACCGAAGCGTATCCGGCCTCGATATCCACGCCGGCATGTTTGTAATCCATAATATTTCCTCCTCGTCAGATGATATTTCGCGTACTGTCAGACGTTCCGGATCCGTCACACCGGATAATCGCCGTCAAAGCAGGCCAGGCACAGGCCGCCATACGTCCGGGCGCAGGCCTGCTTCAGGCCGTCAAGGGAAAGAAAGGCTACAGAATCCGCTCCGATCATATCCCGTATCTGTTCCGGGCTTTTCCTGTTGGATACGAGCGCTTCTTCGTCTTTATCATTGCCGCCGAAATCGCAGTGATGCTTTACCTCCGGCGCCGCGATGCGCAAATGCACTTCCTTCGCTCCCGCGTCCCTTAAAAGATCCACCAGTATCTTTCCCGTTTCGCCTCTTACCATGGAGTCATCCACGACAACGACTCTCTGGTCTTTCACCCGGCTTTTGATGACCGCCAGTTTCATGGTCACGCCCCGGCGGATCATATCTTCCGTAGGGTGGACGAATTTGTTGTAATAAAATTTATTTTTGATGAACGCGTCTTCCAAGGGCAGCCCGGCTTCCCTGGCGTAACCCGTCGCCGCCGCCAGTCCGGAATTGGGGACCCATACGACCACATCCGCCGGCACGCCGGCCTCTTTCGCCAGCTGGGCGCCCATGCGGGACCGCACTTCGTACACTTCCATCCCTTCCAGCACGCTGTCCGGCCGTGAATGATACACATATTCATAAGCGCAGAAAGCCTTTTCCGAAGCCGCCCCGGTCCTTAACGAACGCAGCCCGCTTTCCTTCAGGATCACGATCTCGCCCGGGTCTACCTCCCGCAGAGGCTCGATGCCCAGTTCATTGTAGGCGCACGTTTCGGAAGATAAATAGTAAGAATTCTTTTTCTTTCCTATGATCAAAGGCCGTATGCCAAGAGGGTCCCGCACGCCGATCACTTTGCCCGGCGTCATCACAAGAAGGGAATAGGCGCCTTTCAGTTTCGGCATGACGCTGGCTATGGCGTCTTCGATCTCGCCATATCGGTTACGGGCTCTGGAAATGAGAACCGATATGATCTCCGCGTCTTCCGACGTCTGGAACACCGCTCCCTGAAGCTCCAGCTCCCGGCGCAGTTCATTGGTATTGGTCAGCCCACCGTTCAGCGCCACTGCCATCTGTCCGTTGGTATAACGGATCACGATGGGCTGGGCCAGTTCTCTCGGATCGCCCTGGGCGTAACGGAGCACATGCCCGATCCCGGCATGGCCCTGCATACCGGCCAGCGTCTGGGCGTCGAAGATGTCGATCACCAGGCCCTCGTCTTTTTTATACTTGAAATGTCCGCCCTGATTGACGCAGATCCCTGCCGCTTCCATTCCCCGGTGCTGCATGGAAAATAAACCGTAATAAATGCTTTCCGCTGTCTGAAGAACATCCGTATTGTTGTTGTACACAGCGAATAATCCGCATCTGTCCATTCTTTACCTCCTGATCACATATCCGCCAGATACGCGCCGTATTTGACCTTTTCCAGTTTCTCCGCTTTTTTGAGCACGGCGGCGTTTAGGCTGTCCGCGTAGGCTTTCAGCCGTTCTTTAAGCGCCGTGTCGGTGACCGCCAGTATCTTCGCGGCCAGAAGTCCCGCGTTCTGCGCGCCATTGATGGCGACGGTCGCCACCGGTATGCCCGGAGGCATCTGAACGATGGAATACAGGGAATCCACGCCGCCAAGCGCTTTTGTCTGTACCGGGACGCCGATGACCGGAAGAACGGTCATAGCCGCCGTCATGCCCGGAAGATGGGCCGATCCGCCCGCGCCGGCGATGATGACCTGTATCCCTCTTTCTTCCGCTGTCTTCGCGTATTCATACAATCGGTCCGGCGTGCGGTGGGCCGAAACCACGGTCAGCTCATATTCCACCTGAAGCGTATCCAGTATCTCCGCGGCTTTTGACATAACGGGAAGGTCCGAATCGCTTCCCATGATGATCCCAACTCGTATATTCATATTCCTGCCTCCTTTGCCGTTTCGGCTGATCTGATCAAAATTTTATCTTTGAATGGGCATATCGGGCTTTTTTCAGCGCTTCATCCGCCGACTTGTCCGTAACCGTGATATGTCCCATCTTTCTTCCTTTGTTCACCATTTCTTTTCCGTAAATGTGGACTTTGACTTCTCCGCAGCTATAAGCTTCATGCAGTCCGCTCACTTCCGCTTTTTTATGTTCCGTGCCGATCAGATTCTTCATCACGGTCGGCCGTATCAGTTCCGTACTCCCAAGGGGAAGGCCGAGGATGGCCCGGACATGGTTCTCAAACTGGGACGTGACGCAGCCTTCGATGGTATAATGGCCAGAATTATGCGGTCTCGGCGCCAGTTCATTGACCAGTACGTCGCCTTCGCCTGTCACGAACAGCTCGACGCACAGCATACCGTAAGCGTCAAACGCCTGGACCGAACGTCTGGCGATCTCCATCGCTTTTTCCTGACAGGATCGGCTGATGCGAGCCGGTACGATCGTCTCGTCCAGGATGCTGTTTTTATGGATATTCTCGGCAACGGGAAAGACTTTGACATCGCCGCATACGCTCCGGCATACGAGCACGGAAACTTCCTTGATAAAGGGCACGTATTCTTCCGCCATCAAAGGCAGGGCTCCCGATCCGAGCTGCTGCCAGCCCGAGGCACATTCATCCGGCCGGCGCACCAGAGCGTTGCCTTTGCCGTCATAACCTCCGGTACATGTCTTGAGCACGAAAGGATACCCGAACTTTCTTCCGGCCTGTTCCATATCTTCCACGCTTTTGACCGGAAGGAACTTTGGGACAGGAAGGCCATGGGAGAAAAGCCATTCCTTCTGATGGAATTTATTCTGGATATGGAGCAGCGTATCGCTGGACGGATAGACTTTATGCCCTTCCGCCTCCAGTTCCTGAAGCGCCCGCGCGTTGATATGTTCAAATTCGTAGGTGACCACATCCACCTTCTCTGCCAGTCGGTGAAAAGCATCCACATCGTCAAACGACGCGACGATATGTTCATCCGCGATGCTGTGGGCCGGGCACGCAGGCGTAGGATCCAGGATCACGAAAAAACTGTCCAGCCTTTTTCCGTCCAGGATCATCATCTTTCCCAGCTGGCCGCCGCCTATTATTCCTATACGGTACATGCTCTTCTCTCCTCTTTATATAAGCTGTTCTAATAAGTGCATTTTCATTTGTTTATAAACCGGAAAACGGTTCCGGAATTATGACTCCATTGTACATTCAACCTCTTTGTTCGTCAATAGCCGGAAATAAAAAAGGCCGCGAATGGCAGCCTTTTTTCTCATTCATTAACTCTGCTTATTAATATTTTCATCGAGAGGCCGGTTCAGTTCTTCGCATCCTTCCAGGACAAACCGGCCGTCCCGCATGATATAAAGCATTTCTTCACTTTCTGTCACCGCGAAGATCTCGCCGATCTCATCATAAGGTATGGTGATATCTGTATGACAGTGAAAATACGCTTTATCGATGTCAGTCCCGCGAAGGGCCGATATTTCATTGTCCCGCGCCACGACCTCTTTGCCGTCCGGATTATAGACCGGCCGGTCTTCCCTCCAGGAATAGCAGGTATAGCCCTCGGCGGTGTGGGGTCTC
>CALWEE010000145.1 GCA_944376975.1 uncultured Lachnospiraceae bacterium | reverse complement strand
GTCCCGGACGCAGCCGCCGACGGCGCAGGCTTCGTATCCATGGTCATTGAGCTGTTTTATGATCCATGCTGCCTTTTCCGGAATACGGATCGTCATCCCTTATCGCCTCCATCCCATTTCGCGTATCTGTCTATTGGAGCAGCCGGCCTTTGTTCCGCGCTGTCGTCGGATCAATAGGCTTTTCCCCAGTATACCATAGCTTTGGCCGGACGGCCACAGCAAACGCACCGGTCGGATATATGATCTTGTTTAAAGGGCATGCAGCGGGACGTGGCCGTCGTGTCTTCTTTGATCTTGTTTTCACAGGCTTCATCGCCGCACCACATGGCTTTCACGAAGCCCGGCTTTTCATCGATGATCTGTTTGAACGTCTCGTAATCCGCCGCTTCATATATATGGGATCCCATATGGGCTTTCGCTCTTTCGTACATATCTTTCTGCATGGTCTCCAACGTTTCCCGGATCTTTTCAGCCAGTCCGTCCAGAGGAACGATCTGCTTTTCCCGGTTGTCCCGGCGCACGATGACCGCCTGTCCCGCGGCGATATCCTTCGGTCCCAGTTCAACCCGTACCGGGATGCCCCGCATCTCCGCTTCCGAGAACTTCCATCCCGGGCTCTTGTCCGAATCGTCCACTTTCACCCGAAGATCCGCCGCCTTGAGCATATCCCGCACTTCGCGGGCTTTGTCAAGGATGCCTTCCTTCTGCTGCTGGATCGGGATGATCATGACCTGTACCGGCGCGATGCGCGGCGGGAGCACAAGGCCGCTGTTGTCGCCGTGGACCATGATGATGGCGCCGATCAGACGGGTGCTCATGCCCCAGGATGTCTGATGCACATACTGAAGGTGGTTTTCTTTATCGGTGTACTGGATATTGAACGCTTTCGCGAAGCCGTCGCCGAAGTTATGGCTCGTTCCGGACTGGAGGGCTTTTCCGTCGTGCATCATGGCTTCGATGGTGTAGGTCGCCTCCGCGCCGGCGAATTTTTCTTTATCGGTCTTTCTGCCCCGGATGACCGGCATGGCCAGTACTTCCTCGCAGAAATCCGCGTAAAGGTTCAGCATCTGTTCGGTCCTCTCCTGAGCTTCCTTCGCGGTCGCGTGGGCCGTATGGCCTTCCTGCCACAAAAATTCCCGCGATCTTAAGAAGGGCCGGGTCGTCTTTTCCCAGCGCACGACGGAACACCACTGATTGAACAGTTTCGGCAGGTCCCTGTGGGACTGGACCGCCCGCGCGTAAAAATCGCAGAACAGGGTTTCCGATGTGGGACGCACGCACAGTCTTTCCTGAAGGGGCTCCAGGCCGCCGTGGGTCACCCACGCGACTTCCGGCGCGAACCCTTCCACATGATCTTTTTCTTTCTGGAGCAGGCTTTCCGGGATGAACAGGGGCATATATACGTTTTCCACGCCCGTCTCCTTAAACCGTTTGTCCAGTTCTTTCTGGATGTTTTCCCAGATGGCGTATCCGGCCGGTTTGATGACCAGACAGCCTTTTACGCTGGAATAATCCACCAGTTCCGCTTTCTTTACCACATCCGTATACCATTGGGCAAAATCGTCTTCCATGGATGTGATGGCTTCCACAAATTTCTTTTCCTTTGCCATAACAGGTTCTCCTCTCTACTGATCTGATGTACCGGGCTTGTTTGATCTGCCCGTCGCCAGGAAATGGACGTTCCTTCAAAAAATAAAAACCTTCCGATTCCCTGCCTGGTTCGCAAGGGACCGAAAGGTATGATCTTTTCCGGCGGTACCACCCTTATTAACAGCCGAAGCTGTTCTCTCCTTTACATCGCTAACGCTGACCCGCGCCGCGCTTTCACGCGGAGACTCCAGGGCCGGTTGGGCAGTTTCCACGCGGGAGATTTCCACCGTCACTCCCTCTCTGTTGCTTTCCGCTGCTTACTATTCCCCTTCTTCGTCCATGTTTCTTTAACCATAGTATGCCAAACTCACCGGTTTGTCAAGAAAACATGGCGCGGATGGCCCACAAATCTAAAAGCGCCACTTATCCTTTGAACGATCACGGCTGTCCATCCGGGAAAAGCTCAAAAATGCCCTGCTTTGGCCGCGCCTTAAAGGTCATCTTTTTCCGGGTCCGCGGATGGACGAAGGTCAGTTCGGCCGCGAACAGGCCGATCCCGTCGCCTTCCGGCAGGATGGGACCGGAGGGATCGTACTTTCTGTCGCCATATACGCCGGCGCCCGCATGGGCCATCTGCGCCCGTATCTGATGGCGCCGTCCGGTATCCAGCGCGATCCGGACAAGCGTCCATGTCACGCCGTCCATATACCGGGAACGAAGGACCCGGTACGACAGTCGGGCTTCCTTGGCCCCGGCTGTCCCGGCCGGCACGATGACCGAAAGGTTGCCGTCCCCCTTTGCCAGCCAGTCGGTGAGCGTCCCTTCTTTTTTCGGCAGTTTTCCTGTCAGGACGGCCATGTATATTTTTTCCGTTGTATGTTCCGCGAACTGCCGGCTCAGTTCCCTGGCGGCCTGGGGCGTCTTGGCGTAGACCATCACGCCGCCCACCGGCCGATCCAGACGGTGGACGACGCCGATATAAGGCGGCCGTTTCCCATCGCCCTTCCCCGTATGGTTTTTCAGCCAGCTTGCCATATCCATCGCGGACGAGTGGTCGTCCTGAGAGGGCATGCCCGCCGGTTTCACGCAGACGATCAGCATGTTGTCTTCATATAAGATTTCCGGTTCCATTGACAGGACCTCCTCGTATCAGACTTTGAACCGGTAGCCCACGCCCCATATGGTTTCGATATACTGGGGTTTGGACGTGTTGAACTCGATCTTTTCCCGGATCTTTTTGATGTGGACCGTGACGGTGGCGATATCGCCCACCGATTCCATATCCCATATTTTATTGAACAGTTCTTCTTTTTTGAATACATGATTGGGATTTTCCGCCAGGAAGGTAAGCAGGTCAAATTCTTTTGTCGTGAACGCTTTTTCTTCGCCGTTGACGTAAACCCGCCGGGCCGTCTTGTCGATCTTCAATCCCCGGATCTCGATGATCTCGTTGCTCCTCGCCGCGCTGCCGATCAGCCGTTCGTACCGGGCCATATGGGCTTTGACGCGGGCGACCAGCTCGCTGGGGCTGAACGGTTTGGTAATGTAGTCGTCCGCTCCCATGCCAAGCCCCCGGATCTTGTCGATATCTTCTTTTTTGGCCGAAACCATCAGCACCGGGATGTTTTTCTCTTCCCGGACCCGTTTGCATATCTCAAAGCCGTCGACGCCGGGAAGCATCAGATCCAGGATGATCAGGTCAAAGGGCTCTTTCAGCGCTTTTTCCAGGCCGGTCTGGCCGGAATGTTCCATGGTCACTTCAAACCCGCTCAGTTCCAGATAGTCTTTCTCCAGTTCCGCGATGCTGACTTCATCTTCTATGATCAGTATTTTACTCATATGTAACGCTCTCCTTATATTTTCTTAAAACAAAGCACAATGTGGTCCCCATGCCTTCCGTGCTCCTGGCCCATATCTTGCCGCCGTGTTCTTCGATGATCTTCTTGGCTATGGACAGGCCCAGGCCGCTTCCGCCCTGGGAGGAGTTCCGGGACGCGTCGGTCCGGTAGCTCCGTTCAAAGATACGGGGCAATTCGTTTTTCGCGATGCCTTTCCCGTTGTCTTCGATCTCCACCTGGATAAATTCCGGTTCGTCTTTTATGCGAAGGCTGATCACGCCTTGTTTGTTTCCTGTATATTTCACCGAATTGCCGATGATGTTGTTGATGACCCGTTTAAGCTGCTCCGGATCCGCGATGATGACCGTATCTTTGTCCACGTAATTGTGATAGGAAAAGACGATATTCCGGGATTCCAGATCCAGTGAGATCTCGTCCGCGCAGTCTTCAAAATAATCGCTGACATTGATCTTCGCGAAAGAGTAGTTCAGGGAATTGCTGTCCAGTTTTGAATAAAGGAACAGTTCGTCGATCAGTTTGTCCATATCGGTCGCCTTATTGTAAATGGTCCGTATGTACTTGTCCATTTTTTCCGGCGTATCCGCCACGCCGTCTCGTATGCCTTCCACATACCCTTTGATCGCCGTGATGGGCGTTTTCAAGTCGTGGGAAATGTTGCTGATCAGCTCTTTATTGTCTTTTTCATACTGCATGTTGAGGTCGATCTGTTCTTTCAGTTTGGAACGCATCTCCTCAAACGCGGTGCACAGTTCGCCGATCTCGTCTTCCGCTTCCGTCACCACGTTGAAATCCAGGTTGCCGTCTTTGATGTTCTCGGCCGCCACTTTCAGCTTGCCCAGTGGCTGGACGATGCTCTGATACAGCCAGAAGATGGCGATGCTGCTGGCCGCGAACAGGATGATGACCGATATGACGAGCAAACGGACATAAATGTTCCTCAGCTGATCCACCATCATGGATACCGGCGTGAGGACCTGGACACTTCCTTCATCTCCGTTCACGAACTGAAAATCGATCTGTTTCAGATGGTAGGTCGTGTCCCCGATGATATAATCGGTTTCCGGCTGGACGCCGCCCATATCTTCCGGTATGGCCGCGTCGTTCGATCCGCCGTTGAAGTAGACCTGGCCGTTCCGTCTTACGATGATGAACGAGGAATAGCTGCCCAGTTCCTCGTTGATCTCTTCCAGATAATCCATGTCGTCCATGAGGGAGGGCGTAACGTCGATCGTCGTCCGCAGACGGCTGATCACAGTGTTGCCGATATCGTTGAACATGGAAAAAGGATCAGTCGCTATATTAAAATCCGCGTCGTCGACGCCGTACTTGCCGCCCAGCTGCTGAAGTTCGATCTTTCCAAATCCCCAGAAACTGATGCCGATCAAAAGCAGCGGTATGATAAAAACCATGGCGTAGGTGATCTTCATTCGTGTCCCCAATTTCAT
>CALWEE010000144.1 GCA_944376975.1 uncultured Lachnospiraceae bacterium | reverse complement strand
GCCGCCAAATTCTTCGTGGAACATCTGGTGTCCGCTTCCCAGGAAAACACCGCGGACCTTTCACCGGAATAACGCGCCTGTTTTCACAGGCACCCGCAAAAAAAGGAACACGTCCACAGGGATACATCGCCTGTGAAAGTGTTCCTTTATTCCTATCATGCCGCGCGCTGCCGGTCAATCTTCATCGAACAGTTCGTCGAACTCCTCGCTGTCCAGCAGCTCATCGAAAGCGTCGGACACACGCTCAAACTCTTCATCGTCTTCAATGTCGTCCAGCGTGATCTCCTCGCCGTCTTCTTCCTCTGAGAAACGATACAGATATACTTCGCCTTCCTCCTCATCGTCCAGGGGAAGCAAAGCGATATAGTCCTGCTCTCCCACAGGGAATACGGCCAGTACGGCGCACTCGATCTCGGTCCCGTCGTCAAGTGTCAATGTGATGGTATCTTCTTCGTTTGGAATAAAATCGCTCATCTTCTTTACCTCGTTTCTGTAAACTTTCTTTCACTTTACCAGATAAACGTCCATAAATCAATGCCTGTCCATCAATTCTTCCACAAACCTGGAAAGGGACATGGCATGCCCGAAACGTTCCTTCACCGTATAGACGCGCAGATATTCCTTCGCCCGCGTCATGGCCACGTAAAACATGCGCCGTTCTTCTTCCACGTCCGCCTCCAGCGCCGCCTTTTTATGAGGCGTCACGCCTTCACAGGCATCCGGGATATAAACGACTTTAAATTCCAGCCCTTTGGCCCCGTGCATGGTCATCAGCCGCGCGCCTTCGCCCTCCTGCCAGTCTTTTCCCGCCTTCAGGCTCAGCAGCTGTGTATACCGCCGGGTGCTTTCGTTGAAGCTTTTCCAGTCCGGATGCTCCCGGCTTTTCTCCAGAAGCTCGTCGTAAATATCGTACAGTTCTTCCGGTTTCATATGGTGCTCCAGCGCGTGATCTTTCAGGAAATTTTCGTAGCCCACCGCGTGGCGGATATAATTCAGGGCCGGATAAGGCGCCATCTGGGCGATCATATACAGATCGTATTCCAGCTGTTCCACCCGCTCGGCCATCCATTCCCTTTCGCTCAGCATTTCCTTCAGATCGTCCAAAGACACGTTGTCCCCGTCAAAAAAGCTTCTTGAAATGAACCGGTTGGGCCGGTTGATGACCCGCAGATAATCTTTCCTGGCCCTGCTGCCCTGAGCCAGGCGGACATAGGCGAAAACATCCCTGGCGATCCAGTGTTTATATATATTGGGCACGGAATCTTTCATGGAAAAGGGGATATTGTAGGTCATCAACTTTTCGATCAGGCCGCCGAACTGATGATTAGTCCGGAAGATGACCGCCATCTCTTCCCAGGGTATGCCGCTTTTATGGAACTTCAAAAGTTCATGGCAGATCTGGGCGTATTCTTCCCCCGGTTTCCCGAAGGATTTAACGACCACGGCCGTTTCCTTTTCCGTTTTCGCAGGTCCGGCCTGCGACGCGCCCCGTATGTTTTTCGCGAACCGGGCCTGATTGTGGCCGATGACCCGCCCGGCCGCTTTAATGATCGGCGGGGCGCACCGGTAATTCACGTCCAGCGTGACCTTGGCGCAGTCCGGATACGCTTTTGGAAAGCCCAGGAGGATCTCCGGCTTGGCGCCCCGGAAGCTGTAGATGGACTGATCGTCGTCGCCCACGATGAACAGGTTGTTTTCCGGCAGGGCCAGCATCTTTACGATCTCATACTGGATCCGATTGATATCCTGAAATTCGTCGATCAGGATATACGCGTATTTTTTCTGCCAGACAGACAGGATATCGGGCCGCTCTTTGAACAGCCGATAGGTCTTTACGAGCATATCGTCAAAATCGATCCGGTGGAGGACTTCCAGCCGCCGCTCGTATTCCCTGAAGATCCTGCGGAAAACCTCATCGGAACAATTCCTGGCGTAATAATGTTCCAGTTCGATCCCGTCGCCTTTGACATAACTGATCTCCCCGGCGATATCCGCCAGGAACTCGCCGCCGTCCTCCATCTCCACGTCCACATGCTGGATGATATCCCGAAGGATCAGCAGTTTCTGGTCCTCCCGCAGGATATGCTCCACTGTATAATGATACGCGTATTTCAGTACTGTGAAAAATATGGCGTGAAAGGTGCCAAAAGATACCGGCAGACGGCGTCCGCCCATAAGAAGATCAAAGCGGCGGCGCATCTGCCGCGCCGCTGCTTTGGTGAATGTGACGACAAGTATATTGCCCGGAGAGACGCCGGCTTCCTGGACCAGATAACGGGTCCGCCGGGTGATCACCAGCGTCTTGCCCGATCCGGGCCCGGCCAGGACCATCATGGGCCCATTTACATGGGTGACCGCTTTTTCCTGGGCCGGCGTCAGACATTTTTCAGATACGCTCATGCGATCCCCGCTTCCAGCTTTTCTATGCCAACGCGGATACGCGCGAGCGACTCATCCTTGCCAAGGACTTCCAGTATTTCCGTGGCTCCGGCAGGCGTCATCTGTTTTCCGGAAAGCGCCGTCCGGATCGGCCACATCACGTAACCGTTTTTATAGCCTTTTTCTTTTACAAATTCCAGAAGGCGTCCGTAAAGGGCGTCATTGGTGTAGTCTTCCCAGTCCTCAAGCACCGGAAGGACTTCTTTTAATACCTGAAGGGACGATGCTTCCGTCGTCTTCATTTTTTTATGACGGTACATGGCGATATCGTATTCCGGCAGAGTCTCAAAGAAATCGATCAGCTCCCGGATATCCGGAAATACTTCGATACGGGTTTTGACCATCTCCCCGATCTTTTTAAGATCCAGAGGTTTGCGGATCACTTCTTTTATATAAGGAAGGGCCATATCATAAAACGTGTCCGCGTCCATGGCTTTTATATATTCCCCGTTCATCCACCGCAGTTTGGTCATATCGAACACCGCCGGCGATTTGCTCATATGATGATAATCAAAAGCCCGGATCAGCTCGTCCAGCGAAAAGATCTCCCGGTTGTCCTGGGGGCACCAGCCAAGGAGCGCGACGAAATTGACCACCGCTTCCGTCAGGAAGCCCTGCTCGATCAGATCTTCAAAGGAAGAATGGCCGCTTCTTTTGCTCAGTTTCTTATGATGCTCATCGGTGATCAGCGGACAGTGGACGTATACCGGCACGTCCCAGCCGAAGGCCTCGTAAAGCCGGTTATATTTGGGGGAAGATGAAAGATACTCATTGCCCCGGACCACATGGGTAATGCCCATAAGGTGGTCGTCGACCACGTTGGCGAAATTATACGTGGGATAACCGTCGGATTTGATGAGGATCATATCGTCCAGTTCCGAGTTGTCCACCGTGATATCGCCGTAGATCTCATCGTGGAACGTGGTCGTCCCTTCCGTCGGGTTATTCTGCCGGATGACATACGGCACGCCGGCGTCCAGTTTCGCCTGGATCTCCTCTTTGGACAGGTTCAGGCAGTGTTTGTCATAGACGATGATCTCTTTGCCCGCCACGACCTGCTTCAGGCTTTCCAGACGTTCTTTATCGCAGAAACAATAGTAGGCTTCGCCCTTTTCGATCAGTTTCTTCGCGTATTCCAGATAGATCCCCGCCGCCTGGCGCTCGCTCTGGACATAAGGTCCCACGCCGCCGTCCTTATCCGGCCCTTCATCGTGGATCAATCCGGTCTTCTCCAAAGTGCGGTAAATGATATCCACCGCGCCTTCCACATAGCGCTCCTGATCCGTATCTTCTATTCTTAAAAGGAATTCGCCGCCCTCATGTTTCGCGATCAAATAGGCGTACAACGCCGTCCTCAAATTGCCCACGTGCATCCGCCCGGTCGGGCTGGGCGCGAACCGTGTCCTCACTTTCTGACTCATCTTATCGACTCCTCCGTCTTGTTTTTTTCGTTGCCATCATATCACAAATCATTTTTTCATTCAAGCATGTTCCGCCTTGCGCAGCCTTAGTATGATCCGGGCCGACGCCAGGCCGATCAGAAATCCGGTGGCCGTCCCGCCGATCAGAAGAATGGGCAGATAGGACGCCAGACGGATGTTTTCCACCACCGCCATGGCCACGGCCAGCTGTCCCGTATTGTGCAGCGCGCCGCCCAGTATGCTGACGCCCACAACGGAAAACCCTTTCGCCTTTTTTAACAGCGCCATCCCGAGAAAGCTTAAAAGCCCGCCGGCCAGGCTGTACATCAGCGCCGCCATATTCCCGAAGGTCATGGATACAAGAAAGATCCGAAGGACGGTCACTGCCAGGGCCGGCCCGGCGCCCATGACATACAGCGCCGTCACCGTCACGATATTGGACAGCCCCAGTTTCATGCCCGGCACGCCGAAGTTTAACGGGATCAGGGTCTCGATATAGCCGAAGATCATCGCCAGGGCTGTGAACATGCCGATTTTCGCCACTTTTTCCGAAGTCATCCCGTTCTCCTTTTACGCGTCCACGTCCTTTTCCTCCCCGCCGCGTATCTCCAGCACGAGCCGGTGGGGAAGGCAGACGATGGTTTCATGGTCCGCCGAGATGGCGGCGTGTTCCACACAGTATTGATCCGGGCAGTCTGCCGACAGCATGCGGACCGATCCGTTCTCGATCCGGAATGTATTCTCGCCGCCATCCAGAGAAAGGCGGATGGTCCGATCCTCGTCAAGACTGTAAGAAGCGTAAAGCTCTCCGTCCACCATGACATTCAGCGCGCTTCCCTTTTGATGATCCCGTGTTTTCATGAACAGCAGCCCGCCCAGGGCTATGGCCAGGATGCAGGCTGCCAGAATAACGTCTTTCTTTTTCATGATCTCCCCGGCCTGTTATGCCACATTGTGGATCGAGCAGGCAAAAGCGCCGCTGCCGCCGGAGGTCATGGTAAACGTAAGGGGAACGACGGTGCCGTTCCGGTCCGTAT
>CALWEE010000143.1 GCA_944376975.1 uncultured Lachnospiraceae bacterium | reverse complement strand
CCTCAATTCCTGCAATCCGGTGTTTATCGACGTGGGCGCCCGGACCGGCGTGGACGGTCTGTATGAATATATGGAAAAAATGGGCCTGATGGAAAAGACCGGCGTCGATCTGCCGGGGGAAGCCGGATCCATCATGCACGATAAAGAAAACGTGGGAGAAGTGGAACTGGCCACCATCTCCTTCGGACAGTCGTTCCAGATCACGCCCCTGCAGCTTTTGCGCGGGGTCAGCGCCATCCTGAACGGCGGCACGCTGGTCACGCCGCATATCGGCATGTATACGACGGACGCCGAAGGGCATAAAAAAGAGATCTTTGAGTATCCGGTCAGGGAAAACGTACTGAGCCCGGAAACCTGTGATATCCTGCGGGAGATGATGGGCCTCGTGGTATCGGAAGGCGGCGGCAGCAAAGGCGCCGTAGCCGGTTATCAGGTGGGCGGGAAAACGGCCACCTCCCAGAAACTGCCCCGGAGCGCCGGTAAATACATATCGTCTTTTATGGCCTTCGCGCCGGCGGACGATCCGAAGATCGTCGGTATCTTTCTCATAGACGAACCGACAGGGACTTATTACGGCGGCACCATCGCGGCGCCGGCCATGGCGAAGATCTACGACATGGTCCTGCCTTACCTGTTCCCGGAAGAACGGGAAACGGCGGAGGAGACCGAAAATATGGGATAAAATGCCGGATATCCGGGCAAACGGCTTTACAATCACCGTCTGGCGTATTATAATCGGATATCTGGATAAAATACAAAGGAATCAAGCAAGAGGTGGAAATATGAAATATACGATCATATGGCCGGCGCTGCTGGCGTTTCTCATCAGCGCGCTTTTAGGACCGGTCATCATACCTTTCCTTCACAAGTTGAAATTTGGTCAGTACATCCGGGAAGAAGGCCCGCAGGCCCATCAGAAAAAGGCGGGAACGCCCACCATGGGCGGCGTGATCTTCATCGTCAGCGTGGTCGTCGTGGCCCTGATCTATATGCGCCGTTATCCGGCGGTGATCCCTGTGGCGTTTACCACGGTGGGCTTCGGCGTCATCGGTTTCCTGGATGATTTCCTTAAAGTGGCGAAAAAAAGAAACGAAGGGCTGACGCCGGCGCAGAAGCTGGCGGGACAGTTCGTGATCACCGGTATATTCGCCTTCTATCTGCTGAATCATACCGATGTGGGCACCGGCATGCTGATCCCGTTTACAGGCGGTTTTGAAAACGGCCTGTATCTGGTCCTGCCCTGGTTTCTGTTCGTGCCCCTGCTCTTTTTTGTCACCCTCGGCACGGTAAACGGCACCAATTTTACGGATGGCCTGGACGGTCTTCTCTCCAGCGTGACGGTCATGGTGGCCATCTTCTTTACCGTGGCGGCGGTCGTAAAAGGCAGCGACATCACGCCGGTCACGGCGGCTGTGGCAGGGAGCCTGATGGGCTTTCTCATGTTCAATACCTATCCGGCCAAAGTGTTCATGGGCGACACCGGTTCGCTGGCGCTGGGCGGGTTTGTGGCCTCCGCGGCCTATATGCTCAACATGCCGCTGTTCATCGTGATCGTAGGAATGATCTATCTGGTGGAAGTGCTGTCCGTCATCATCCAGGTCGTTTACTTTAAAAAGACAGGCGGCAGGCGTTTCTTTAAAATGGCGCCCATCCATCACCATTTTGAAGCGTCAGGATGGCCGGAGACAAAGGTCGTGGCGATCTTTACGATCATCACGGCGCTGCTCTGCCTGATCGCTTTTCTGGCTCTGTAAGATGTATGTGAGAGAAACGGGAGGAAATACATATGGATATGACAGGTAAAACCGTACTGATCGTCGGAACAGGCATCAGCGGGATCGGAGCGGCCCGCCTTCTTCAGAAAACCAACGCCGACGTGATCTTGTATGATGGGAACGAACAGCTGACCCAGGCGGGTATACGGTCCAAACTTCCGGAAGGGAGCCAGGCGCGGATCATCATCGGGGAGCTTCCCGAAGATGTGATGGCGCGGGTCGATATCGCGGTGCTCAGCCCTGGCGTGCCCACAGACGCGCCTTTCGTCATGGCCATGAAGGAGAGAGGCATCGTCATCTGGGGCGAGCTGGAATTGGCGTGGCAGTTTTCCAAAGGGACGGTCCTCGCCATCACCGGGACCAACGGAAAGACGACGACGACGACCCTTGTGGGCGAGATACTGAAAAATTATTTTGAAGACGTCTACGTGGTGGGCAACATCGGGAAATCTTACGCCGATATCGCCATGGATACCACGCGGGACAGTTATATCGTGGCGGAGACATCCAGTTTCCAGCTGGAAACGGTCCAGGATTTCCATCCCAGGGTCAGCGCCATCCTGAACCTGACGCCGGACCATCTCAACCGGCACCATACCATGGAAGGCTATGTGGCCGCCAAGAAAAATATCATGAAAAATCAGACGGAAGACGATTTCGTCGTCCTGAATTATGACGATGAGCTGACGCGGAAGATCGGCGAAGCCGCTTCCCAGAAAGTGATCTATTTTTCCAGCATGCGCGTGCTGAAAGAAGGCTATTATTTCCACGATAAAAATATCATTTACGCCCATGACGGCGAAGAAGAGATCATCTGCAACGCCAGCGGCTTAAAGATACTGGGCCTTCATAATATGGAAAATATCATGGCGGCGGTGGCCATGGCCCGGAGCGTGGGCGTGCCCATGGAAAAGATCCGGGAAACCATCACCTCCTTCATGGGCGTGGAACATCGGATCGAGTACGTGACGACAAAAAAAGGCGTCGCGTATTACAATGATTCCAAAGGCACGAATACCGACGCGGCCATAAAGGCGATCCAGGCCATGGTACGGCCGACCATCCTGATCGGCGGCGGATACGATAAAAAAAGCACTTACGATGAATGGATCGAGGCTTTTGACGGCAAAGTCCGCTGGCTGGTCCTTCTGGGAGCGACAGCCAACGCCATTGCCGAATGCGCGCGCAGGCACGGGTTCGACAAGATCATCATGACGGAGAGCCTGGAAGAAGCGGTGAAAGTATGCGCCGCCAAAGCCGAGCCGGGCGACGCGGTCCTTCTGTCGCCGGCATGCGCCAGCTGGGATATGTTCAAAAGCTACGAAGAAAGAGGCGCGCTCTTTAAAGAATTTGTCGGCAGACTGGAGGATTAGGAGGGATCAGGGTGTCCAGGATAAAGACCTTGCCTGAAACAGAAAAAGTGCATATTAAGAAAAAAACGGAACGGTATTTCGACTACAGTCTGATGTTTATCGTCGTTTTCCTTGTCTGTTTCGGCCTGGTCATGGTATACAGCACCACGTCCTATTCATACGGGCTCAGTTATCTGTCCAGCCAGGCGAAAGCGGCGGTGTTGGGCTTCGCGGCCATGTTTGTCGTCAGCCGCATCCCCTATACGTTCTGGAAGCGGTTTACCCTTCTTGGATATGTGGGGACCATCGCCATATTGGTGATCGTTATGGCTTTCGGCGTGGCCAGCCACGGGCAGAGACGGTGGCTGAGCATCGGCGGTTTCCAGTTCCAGCCGTCGGAAATGGCCAAGATCGTCCTGATCGTCTTTCTGGCCCATGTGACCAGCCGGGCGGTGGGCAATCTGAAAAACTGGAAGGGCGTGATCAAGAGTTTTGTCCTGGCCATGCCCATGGTCCTGCTTGTTACAGTGACCAACTTAAGTACCGGCATCATCATGCTGGGCATTTCGTTTATCATCATTTTTGTCGCCAGCAATCAATATAAGATATTTGGCCTGGTGGTGGCGGCCGGGAGCGGCATCATGCTCTTGTTCCTCAGCTTCGCGGCATACCGTATGGACCGTATCGAAGCCTGGCTGAACGTGGAAACGTCCGACGGCGCTTACCAGACCCGGCAGGCGCTGTACGCCATCGGATCCGGCGGCGTTTTCGGGAAAGGCCTGGGGCAGAGCATCCAGAAACTGGCCTATGTGCCGGAAGCCCACAACGATATGATCTTCGCCATCATATGCGAGGAACTGGGCCTTTTTGGCGCCATCGCCATCATCCTTTTGTTCATCCTGCTGCTGTGGCGGTGCATGATCATCGCGGACAACGCGCAGGATCTGTTCGGGACACTGATCGTCGTGGGCGTTATGGCCCAGATCGGCCTTCAGGTCATCGTCAATATCGCGGTCGTGACCAACAGCATACCCAATACGGGTATTCCGCTGCCGTTCATCAGTTACGGGGGGACGTCCTTGCTGTTCCTGATGTGCGAGATCGGGCTTGTGTTGAGCGTGTCCCGGGGCATACGGTTTAAACGTTAGATAAGGAAAGGCACCATCCATGGACTTTCGCATAAAATGTGTTATAGCACAACAGCGGAGGTCATGGCCGTGGCATCTTTCATCATTCAGGGAGGGCAGACGCTCTCCGGAAGACTTTGGATACAGGGAGCGAAAAACGCGGCGCTGCCCATTCTTACGGCGTCGATCCTGCACCCGGGCATGACCATCCTGCGTCAATGTCCGGACATACGGGATGTGCGTTCCACGCTGGAGCTGCTTGGGTGCGCGGGCTGCCAGGTCCGGCGGGAGGGCGACGCGGTGGTGATCGACGCGTCCCATATCCGCGCCTGCCCCTTTCCGGCGGATCAGGTGTCGGGTATGCGTTCCTCTGTTTTGTTCCTCGGCGCCATGCTTGGACGGCAGGGCGGGGTCTGCCTGGACCATCCGGGCGGATGCGTCATCGGAAGCCGTCCGGTGGATATCCACCTGAAAGCGCTGGAGAAGATGGGCGCTTTTGTTGGGGAAACCGAGGGCAAGATCGTCTGCGCGTCCCGCGGCCTGAGAGGGTGCCGGATCAGGCTTCCCTATCCGAGCGTGGGCGCTACGGAAAACATCGTCATGGCTGCCGCGGGAGCGGAAGGCGTGACGATCCTTGAAAACGCTGCCAGGGAACCGGAGATCGACGATCTG
>CALWEE010000142.1 GCA_944376975.1 uncultured Lachnospiraceae bacterium | reverse complement strand
GGTGGACTACAGCAAAGACTTCTTCGGAAAAGAAACGAACCTGACGGTGAGCGGCCAGCTCAACGGCGAGACATTCGCCATGGCGTTCCGGAACATTTATACATTCGGTCCCACGTTCCGGGCGGAAAACTCCAACACGACCCGTCACGCGGCCGAGTTCTGGATGATCGAGCCGGAGATCGCGTTCGCGGATCTTCAGGACAACATGGACCTGGCGGAAGACATGCTCAAATATATCATCCGCTACGTGCTGGAAAACGCGCCGGAGGAGATGGCGTTCTTCAATCAGTTTGTGGACAAAGGCCTGATCGAACGGCTGGATCACGTGCTCAATTCCGACTTTGCCCATGTGACCTATACGGAAGCCATTGAACTTCTTCAAAAGAACAACGATACATTTGATTATAAAGTCCACTGGGGCAGCGATCTTCAGACAGAACACGAACGGTATCTGACAGAACAGATCTTCAAACGTCCGGTATTCGTGACCGATTACCCGAAAGAGATCAAAGCCTTCTACATGAAGCAGAATGACGACGGCAAGACGGTGGCGGCCATGGACCTGCTCGTGCCGGGCATCGGCGAGATCATCGGCGGAAGCCAGAGAGAGGACAACTATGACCGTCTGGTCGACCGCATGAAGGAACTGGGACTGGACAAAGACGATTACGATTTCTATCTGGATCTACGCAAATACGGTTCCGTGCGTCACGCCGGCTACGGCCTGGGCTTTGAAAGATGCGTCATGTATCTGACCGGCATGGCCAATATCCGGGACGTCATACCGTTCCCGAGGACCGTGAAAAACTGCGATATCTGATCGAACATACAGGATCTGCCGTGAGGCAAAACGGCTGATGAGACAACAGGAGCCTGCCTTTTAAGGGATAAGGCTCCTTGTATTTTTTACATCCGGGGAGGATCGACATGAAACGGAAAAAAGCCCGGGAGATCGGGATAAAAATATACAGCATGGCCGTCTGCGCGCTGACGCCGGCGGCGGCCTTCGTCCTTCTGGAGACGATGACCCATAAAATGGACACCATGTCGGCGGGACTGATCTTTTTAAACCTTTTGTTTTACTATCTGTTTTACGGACTGGCGCTGGCCCTGCTGCGGCAAAGCCGGCTGGCGCTGAGCCTGGGGACGGTGGTCTTTGCCCTGATCGGCCTGGCGGATTATTACGTGATCGCCTTCCGGTCGGCGCCCATATTCCCGTGGGATCTTCTGAGCCTGGGAACGGCGGCGTCCGTATCGGACAATTATTCCTACGCGCTGGATCCGGAACAGGCGCGGAACATGGCGGCCTTCGCGCTGCTGCTGGCGGCGGGGCTGTTCACCCGCGTCCGGATCCGATACGCGTCGTTCCAGCAGGGGATCCTGACCGTGCTGTTGGCCATCACCGGGCTGGCGACCTACAGTTCGGCGGTGCAGACAGGCAGCCTGCTGGACGCGGTGGGCTTTTATCCTTATCTGTTCACGCCCAACAGTTTTTATCAGCAAAACGGATTTATGGTCAGCTTCCTTTCAAATATGCAGTATCTGCGGGTATCCGCGCCGAAAGACTACGACCCGGAACAGACGGAAGCTTTTATGGAACCCTATGTTGAAGAAGCGGAAGCGGCGGCAGAAGAAGAAACGGACGTTTATCCCAATATCATCGTGATCATGAACGAAGCCTTATCCGATCCGGCGGTCCTGGGCCCGTTTGAGACCAATGAAGATTATATGCCCTTTATCCGCAGCCTGCCGGAGGAAAACAAGGGGGAAGTGTACGTATCTGTCAAAGGGGGCAATACGGCCAACACCGAATATGAGTTCCTCACCGGCGATTCCATGGCCTTCCTGCCCCAGGGCTCCATTCCTTACCAGCAGTATATGACCGGAAGCATGCCGGGTCTGGTCTCTTTGCTGAACGAAAAAGGCTATGAAACCGTGTCCATCCATCCTTACAACGCCTCCGGCTGGAACCGGGACGACGTCTATGAGTGGTTCGGCTTTTCCACCAGCCTTTTTAAAGGGGCTTTCGGCGGCGCCGAGATCATCCGGGAATATGTGAGCGACGCGGCCACATATGATAAGATCGTGGAACTGTACACGAACAAAGACGCGGATACGCCCCTGTTCGTATTTGACGTGACCATGCAGAACCACAGCAGTTATTCAAAGACCTATAGTAATTTCACGCCGGATATACAAGCGGAAGGCGCGGGGGAAGGGCATCAGCTCAACACCTATCTGTCCCTTGTGAAAAAGTCCGACGAAGCGTTCCGGGAACTGGTCGGATATTTTTCCCAGGCGGAGGAACCGACCATCATCCTCATGTTCGGCGACCACCAGCCCAATGACTGGGTCGTCGATCCCATCTACGATGTCAACGGACAGGACCAGGACGCCCTTTCCTTTGAAGAAAGCCAGGAAAGGTATAAAGTGCCCTATGTTTTGTGGGCCAACTTTGATATGGAAACAGACGGGCAGGACGTGACCAGCGTCAACTATCTGGGCGGCCGGCTGCTGGCGGCGGCGGGATTGTCCCTGAGCCCGTACCAGTATTACCTGGAAGACCTGTCCGGGCAGCTCCCGGTCATCACCGGCAGCATGTACATGGACAAAGACGGCGCCATACACGCCCATGATATCCAGGGCGACGAAAAAGACGAAACGGCGCTGCTCGCCTATGAGCGGCTCTGTTACTATCATCTGTTTGAAGAAGACAGGAACGACAGTATCTTCGGGAACGGGAAGGAGTGAGACGATGCGGTTCATACATACGGCGGATATCCATCTGGGGGCGGTCCCGGACAAAGGCCGCGCCTGGTCCGAAAAACGGGGACAGGAGATCAAAGACAGCTTTTACCGGCTGTTAGACCAGGCGGTGAAGGACGATATCGACCTGCTTTTGATCGCCGGCGACCTGTTCCACCGGTCGCCCCTGAAACGGGAACTGAAGGAAGTGAACTACCGGTTTGAGTCCATGCCGCGCGCCCAGGTCGTTTTGATGGCGGGAAATCATGACTATATGGGGCCGGCGTCGGGATACAACGGGTTTGAATGGGCGGACAACGTGACATTTTTCGGTGAAGAATCCCTGAGCAGAAAATATTTTCCCCAGTGGGATCTGTGGGTCTACGGCCTGGGTTACGCCCATCGGGAGATCAAAACGCCTCTCTATGACCAGGCGCGTCCGGGAAAGGAAAGGGGGACCCATATCCTTCTGGCCCATGGGGGCGACGAAAAACATATCCCCATCCATTTCAGGCAGCTGGCGGCGGCCGGATTCGACTATGTGGCGCTGGGACATATCCATAAGCCCCAGAGCCTTGTCAAAGACCGGATGGCCTACGCCGGATCCCTTGAGCCCACGGACCGGCTGGATGTGGGGCCGAGAGGCTATATCCTGGGCGAGATCCCCGACACCTCCGCGCCGGAAACATCCATCCGATTTGTCCCTTTCTGCGGGCGGGAATACAAAAACATCCAAATCCCCTCCGATCTGGACATGACGCTTGGCCGGCTGGAAGATATCCTCCGGCAGCGTATAAACGAAGAAGGCTGCCAGCATATGTACTCGGTCGTCCTGACCGGATTTCGGGACCCGGACATGCGCTTTGACGAAGAACCGCTGAAAAAACTGGGGCGGATCGTCTCGTTTCGCGATGAGACCCTGCCCTGGTTTGATATCGACCGGCTTTACGCGGACAACAAGGACAATCTGATCGGCCGGTTCATCGGGAAAACGCGGGAAATGCCCATGGACGCGCGGCGTCGGCAGAAGATACTGACCCTGGGACTTTTGGCCCTTCGGGCGCGGGAAAGCAGGTGACGGCATGATCATAAGAGATCTGTATATACAGCATTTTGGGAAATTCCATGACCGGCATATCCGGCTGGAACCGGGGATCAACGTGGTCTACGGCGACAACGAAGCGGGAAAATCCACCCTGACCGCCTTTATCGAGGCCATGTTCTTCGGCGTGGAGAGAAGCCGGGGAAAAGCGGCCAGAAAAGATATGTACAGCCGGTATCAGCCCTGGGAGGGCGGACGGAATTATGAAGGGCGCATGACCGTGGAGGCGGATGGAGACGTTTTCCGTCTCAGCCGGAATTTTTATAAAGAAGACCCGTCTTTTACGGTGGAGCACATGGGAAGCGGGAAAAAGGTCGCCCTCGCGGATGAAAGGGTGGACGATCTGTTTGAAGGCATGACCCGGCCAAATTTCAGAAATACCCTGTGCGTCGGTCAGCTTGCCGGCCGCCCCGACGACCGGTACGGTCTGTCTTTCCAGGCTCAGATGGCGCAAGCGTCCCATACCGGCGCCATGAACGTGGATCTTCAGGGCGCCTTGGACTATCTGAAAAAGGAACGGCGCGCCCACGATACCAAAACCCTTCGGGAGCAGCTTCAGGCTGTCAGCGAACGGCTGGAAAGCACGACGGTGATCCTGGACGCGGAGACTTATGAACGCGACCGCGCCCGGCTGACCGAACAGCTCCAGGAGAACGAGCGGCGGACGCGGGCCCTTGACCGGTCGGGCAGGGAAGAACGGCAGAGAGAAAGGAAACAGCGCGTAGAGGCAGCCCGTCTGCTGGAAGAAAATAATCAGCTGGCGGAAGCGTACCGGCAAAAAAAAGCCCGTTATGACGCGCTGGGGGAACAAACCGAAGGGCCGGCTTTTCAGACGGCGCGAAAACAGTGGCGCGAAGCCCGGGACGCGTATAACCAGTCCTATGAAAAACTGTCCGGCAGGACAGGAAGGGATCTGGCGATCGTATTTTCCGTGATGATGTTCGGGCTGCTCCTTCTGATGGCGGTCTTTTTCCTGAAAAATTCCACGGTATACCGCCTGGGCGCCTGCGGAGCTTTCGCGGCGGTCCTTTTTTCCTGCGCCGCCCTTCTTTCGGCCGGCCGGCGGTCGCTTAAACGCCGGCCCGAAAAG
>CALWEE010000141.1 GCA_944376975.1 uncultured Lachnospiraceae bacterium | reverse complement strand
GGACGGGCCGGCGTGGTGTAGATATCGCCCTTCAAGGCGTTCATCTCATGCAGGGCCATGGGGCCGTAATCCGCTTTCAGGAGGACAAGAGCCACCATCATGACGATGGTCAGCAGGGCGTAATAGTTATAAGGGATCGCCTGGATGAACAGGGAAAACCCGTCTTCGCCTTCCACGAAGCCGGTCACGGCAGCCGCCCATGAAGAAATGGGGGCGATGATGCAGACCGGAGCGGCGGTGGCGTCGATCAGATACGAAAGCTTTGCCCGGGAAACATTGTGGGAATCGGTGATGGGCCGCATAACGCTTCCCACTGTCAGGCAGTTGAAATAGTCGTCGATGAATATGAGGACGCCAAGGGCGATGGTCGCCAGCTGGGCGCCTGCCCGGGTCTTGATATGGGTCTTGGCCCAGCGGCCGAAAGCGGCTGAACCGCCCGCCTTGTTCATCATGCAGACCATGCTGCCCAGTATCACAAGGAATATGATGATGCCCACATTGTAGGGATCGGACAATACGGAAACGATGCCGCCCTGGAAAATATGGGTCACGGTGCCTTCAAAGGAAAATCCGGAATAGAACAGGGAGCCTACCAGGATACCGATGAAAAGAGAACTGTAAACTTCTTTCGTGATAAGAGCCAGGGCAATGGCGACGACCGGCGGGATGAGGGCCCAGAATGTGGCGTACAGGGCCGGTGTGTACTCGGAGCCGTCAGCGGCGAAAGCCATGGCCGGTATGAAGATGACAGACATGAACACGGCCAGGACGGCAAAAGCCCGGCGAAACGTTGATTTTTTCTGCATGGTTGATCTCCCTCTCTTTCGTATATCTTCCCAAATTGTGTCATACTTTGATACCCATGTCAAGCTATTTAAGGCCTTCCCTTATGCCGGAAGGACAGGCGCGTATCAGAACTTTTTCCACGTGCCCGGCGTAAATAAAAGGAGCAGCGGGAAGATCTCCAGACGGCCCGCCAGCATATCCAAAGTCAGCACAAATGTGGAGAAATCGGAATAGATCCCGAAATTTTCCAGAGGTCCCACTTCGTTCAGGCCGGGGCCGATGTTGTTAAAAGCGGAAGCCACCGCGGAAATGTTGGTCATGCCGTCTAAGTTGTCCAGGCTGACCAGGAGCACGGAGACAACGAAGATCAGCAGATAGACCGCGAGAAACGCGTATATGCCCCGAACGTTTTCGCGGCTGACGACCTTGCCGTCGACGGTGATCTTCGTGACCGCCCTGGGGTGGATAAAATGGATCAGTTCCTGACGTATGGATTTGGCAAGGACGATGATCCGGGAAACTTTGATGCCGCCGCCCGTACTGCCGGCGCAGGCGCCGACGAACATGATGAGCAGCAGGATATTCCGGGACAATTCGGGCCAGTAGTTGAAATCGGTGGTGGAATAACCGGTCGTGGTGATGATGGAGGCCACCTGAAAAGCCGCCTGCCGGAAAGTCTCCTCAAGGGTGGGATACATATGCCGGATATTGAACATGATGACAAGGATACATATGCCGATGATGCCCAGATAATACCGGATTTCTTCGCTTTGCAGCGCCCGTTTCGTCCGCCGGATCATGATCAGGAAATATACGGAAAAATTGACGCCGAAAAGGATCATGAACAAGGTGATCACGTACTGGCAGTAGGGGGAGTAGCCGGCGGCGCTGTTGTTGTGCACGCCGAAACCGCCGGTCCCCGCGGTGCCGAAGGTGATGGTCAGGGCGTCGAACAAAGGCATCCGCCCGATAAGAAGGAGGATGACCTGCAAAACGGTCAGGAACAGATACATCTTGTACAGCGCTTTCGCGGTGGACTGGACCGTCGGGAAAAGCTTTTCCACGGACGGGCCGGGGCTTTCCGCCTTCATCAGGTTCATATGGTATCCGCCGCTCATGGGGATGAAAGCCAGCAAAAATACGAGGATACCCATGCCGCCGATCCAGTGGGTGAAGCTGCGCCAGAAGATCAGGCACTTGGGAACGACCTCCACATCGGCGAGGATGCTGGCGCCGGTGGTGGTAAAACCGGAAACCGTTTCAAACAAGGCGTCGATGGGATTGGGGATGGCGCCGCTGATGATAAAAGGCAGGCTGCCCATGACGCTGATCGTGATCCAGCATAAAGCGACGGTGACAAACCCCTCCCGGGTGTAGAAAACCGAGTTGGACGGCTTTTTGCGGGTGATGGGCAGACCGATCAGCAGGCAGAGGCCGGCGGCGATCAGGATGGCGCAGCCGGCAGGATATTCCCCGTATATCAGGGCGACGACAACGGATGGAAGCATCAGCGCGCCTTCGCAGGAAAGGATCCATCCCAGTATGTAGATGATCATTAAGTAATTCATAATCCATTATCCTTTCAGAATGTCCTGTATATCCTGCAATCCTTTTTCAAGGGTGACGACGATGACGGAATCGTTGTTCTGTATGGTGTCCTGGCCTCGCGGGATGATGATCCGGCCATCGCGGTTGATACAGCAGATCAGCTGGTTGGCTTTCAAGTTCAGGTCCATCAGAGGGATGTCCGTCACCGGCGACGCGCCATGGACAGAAAATTCAATGGCTTCCACCCGGTTGTTCATGATGTGGTACAGCCGCTCGATACTGTTGCCTGCGGAATTTTGCAGCGCCCGGACATACTGGAGGATGTAATCGGCGGTGATGTATTTGGGATAGACGACGCTTCCGATGTCCAGGCTTTCCACGATTTCATCGAAAGCGAGCCGGTTGATCTTGGTGACGGTCTTCGCGCCGGAGTGGCGCTGGGCGAACATGGTCAGCAGGATATTTTCCTCGTCCACGTTGGTCAGCGTGACGAACGCCTCCGCGTGGGCCAGCCCCTCCTCGATAAGCAGTTGTTTATCCGAACCGTCTCCATTTATAATAGAAGCTTCCGGAAGATTCTGGGCCAGATAGTCGCACCGTTCGGGATCGTTTTCGATGATCCGCGCTTTGATATGGGCTTTCGTAAGCTGCTTCGCCAGATAATAGCCGATGGTGCCGCCGCCGATGATCAGGGCGTTTTTCGCCTGGCGGACGGGCAGATCCATATTCTGGAAAAAGCGGATCATATTGTCGTGGGAGGCGATGACCGTGATCAGATCGCCCGCTTTCAGGCGGAAGCTGCCGTCGGGTATGGTCACCTGGTCTTTCCGCTCAACGGTGCAGACAAGGATATCCTTTCCGCAGACAGAGGGCAGGTCTTTTATGAGAAGGCCGTCCAGCGCCTGGCCTGTTTTGATCTGTATCTTGAAAAGCCGGATCTTTCCGTCGGAGAAAGAATCGATCTTATAGGCCGACGGGAAACGGAGAAGCTGGAAGATCTCGTTGGCGGCCGCCAGCTCCGGATTGATGATCATGGAAATGCCCATCTGGGCTTTGATGAAACCGATCTCCCGGTTGTACATGGGATTGCGCACGCGGGCGATGGTATGGCACCGGGCCGCTTTCCGGGCCATAAGGCACATGAGCAGGTTCGTCTCGTCCGAGCCGGTCACGGCGATCAGGATATCGGTCTCCTGTATGTTGGCTTCCGTGAGCGTATCAATGCTGGCGCCGTTGCCGACGTAACCCATCACGTCGAATTTTTCCGTAAGCTGGGTGACTTTCTTTTCCCGTGTATCGATGACGGTGATATTATGATCTTCATTGATCAGAAGCTCGGTCAGATTGCTTCCGACTTTCCCGCATCCTACGATGATGATGTTCATGGAAACGCTTCCCTTCTTCTTATGATGACACGCGGCCGGAACGCGCCGGCAGGATATCCGCGATGGATATATTATATCACAAAAATAAAAAGCTGCTGCTGTGATTTTTAAGGTCACAGCAGCAGGGATCGATCAGCGGCAGTTGGCGTCACATCCGCATTTTACGGGGGCGTCGTAACTGGGGTTAAAGGCATAGAAGTTTTTGCTGTTCAGCTGTTCCTGGAGCGTGCGGAGGGTCTCGCCGAAACGCTGGAAATGGACCACTTCCCTCGCCCGCAGGAAACGGATGGGATCGGCCACTTCCGGGTCGGTCACCAGCCTCAGGATATTGTCGTACGTGGTCCGGGCCTTTTGCTCCGCGGCCATATCTTCAAACAGATCGGTGATCGGGTCGCCTTTGGACTGGAACTCACAGGCGTTGAAGGGAATGCCGCCGGCGGCCTGAGGCCATATGCCTACGGTGTGGTCCACGTAATATTTGTCGAAACCGTATTTTTTCAGTTCGTCCGGCGTCAGGTCCCGCGTCAGCTGGGTGACGATCGTGGCGACGATCTCCAGATGGGCCAGTTCTTCTGTACCGATATCGGTCAGCATGCCCATGGCCTGACGGTTCGGCATGGCGAAACGCTGGGAAAGGTAACGCATGGACGCGCCCATCTCTCCGTCGGGGCCGCCATATTGACTTAGGATCACCTGAGCGATCTGGGCGTTGGGCCGGGTGATATTGACCGGATACTGGAGTCTTTTTTCATAATTCCACATTTAGCACGCGCCTCCTTCCCATGGCCATTTTGTCTGTATCCACTGCCAGGACTGGCTGGCCGCGTCGTTTGCCGTATCGATGGTCAACGGCCCGAACCTGCGGGCGTATTCTTTCAGGGCTTCATTCCGTATATGGCTGTGTTCACGGAAATATTCCAGGGCGTTCACATCGTCCGGGTGGGAATCCAGATATAAAAGCATATCGTCCACGGCGAAACTGTACTGATAGATGACCATCATCAGCTGGTCTTTTGAAAACTGGCACAGGTTTTTCATCGTCTGGGCCCCCTTCCACAGAATGGTTGACATAATTCTGGAAAGATGGTACCGGCCATCAAAGCTTTCGGAAGGTCCAGTGTATGATGAAAAGTCTGCCATGGGACATAGGCCATGGCGACCGGATGATCGTCCGGGAAATCGTTCCGCGCGGCCGGGCCGGGCACACATTCTCCCGCAGGAGGAACATATCGGCTGTTCATTGTCTGTCGGCAATTCATAAAAGTCTCCTTGGAGTATCGTTTAGGATATATT
>CALWEE010000140.1 GCA_944376975.1 uncultured Lachnospiraceae bacterium | reverse complement strand
GCGCCGTGGTTTTTCATCAATATGGCCAGGACGTCCGGATGGTCTTCCACCTCCCGGGCAACAGCTTTTCTCAGCCGATCTGTGGACGGCAGGCCATATGCCGCGCAGGGAACGGGACCGTCCGTCATGCCGTTTTCCAGAGGCTGGCCGCCCACGCCGAACACCGACGCGTACAGCTGATGGGTGTGGATGATAAAATGGATATCCGGCCGCAGCCGGTAGGCGTCCGCGTGGATCCCTTTTTCGCTGGAAGGTTTCCGGCTGCCTTCATATGTGAGGTCGTTCATGTCAACGATCACCAGATCTTCCGGCCGCAGCGTATCATAGGCCCGGCCGCTTGGCGTGATCAAAAAGGCGCTGTCCGATATCCTGGCGCTGATATTGCCCCAGGTCCGCGCCACAAGACCGGCTTTGAGCAGCCGGTGCCCCGCGTCAATGACAGCCCTTCGGGCTTCCTGTTCCGTATAGCTCATGGTCCTTCCTCCCCGATATCACACATCGATCTTGCCGCAGTTGGCGAATACCCGGTCAAACCGTTCCAGAACGTCGTCGATCATTTCTTCGGTGTACGCCGCGCTCGTATACAGCCTTGATCCGGCCAGCGTGACGATGCCTTCCGCCATGTATGCCGCTCCCATATGTTCCATCTCTCTCTGACGGATCCCCGTCTCTTTGAGCACATGGGGGATCGTCCACGGCTTTTTCCAGTTCACGACAAAGTGCATCGTACCCACACTGTCCAAATGGCATATCGAGCCCTGGTTAAAAGCGACAAACGGAAGGCCGTATTTGCGTATGCGCTTCTGAAGGCCTTTGGTCAGCCGATCGCCCATCCGCCCGGCCACTTCGCAGGCATTGGTCCGCTCGATCTCGCACAGGGTATAGTAACCGGCCACACAGGAGATGGGCGTAGCCGCCATCGTCCCGCCGCACATGGCTTTCGCCACCTTCTTTCCGGAAGAATCCAGTCCGGCGCCCAGATGGGCCATGCAGTCCTCGTGTCCGCCCACGCCGCCGGCTCCCGGATAACCTCCGGCCACGATCTTTCCGAAGATGGTCAGGTCCGGATCGACGCCGAAATAACCCTGGGCGCCGCCAGGTCCGATGCGGAATCCGGTAACGACTTCATCAAAGATGAGCAAAGCGCCGTATTTGTGCGCCAGCCACTCCGCCCCTTTTATAAACTTTTTGGACACGGGTCGGGTCCCACTCTCCGGCCCCACCGGTTCAATGTAGACCGCCGCCGTCCCGCCGCGAAGCTGGTTCTTTTTCAGTTTCCGTTCCAGATCTTCCAGATCGTTGGGGAAAAATTCATCCGTATGCTTGAACACAAAATTGGGAACGCCCTTCGACATGAGTCCCTTTGTCCCGGGCACACGCATGCCGTAGGCAAGCTGATCCGACCAGCCATGATAGGCGCCGCCCATTTTCAGGATATTCTTTTTACCTGTTTTTAACCGGGCGATGCGAGCCGCGCACATGCAGGCTTCCGTACCGGAGCCGAGCATGCGGAATTTATCCACCGAAGGCACCATCTCGGAGATCTTTTTCGCCAGTTTGTACTCGTATTCATGGAACAATCCGGTGGAGGGTCCGCAGGTGTTCAAAAGTTCGATGACCTTTTCCCTTACAGCCGGCATGTTGCTGCCGAGTATGGTCGGGCCGCCTGCCTGGAGCAGGTCGTAATACCAGTTCCCGTCGATATCATACAGTTTCGCGCCTTCCGCTTTTTCGATCACGATGGGGAACGGGTAGTTGAACGCCAGATTGTGCTGTACGCCTCCGGGAATGACCGTCTTCGCCTTTTCGATCATCTCTTTTGATCTGGCGCATTTTGTGTTGAAATAGTTTTCCACGTAATCTTCCAGCTTTTCAGGCCGGATGGAATACACCGGTTTTCTGATCAGTCCGTCCAACTGTTTTGTCACCTTCGCCGCGTTAAGATATGTGTCGATCGCGTATCCGTTATAAGCCATGATCCTTCCTCCTTATATGCTGTATCTGTCCTCTCATGGGCCACGCTCGTGAATGGATATTCACGTCTTGTTGATCTCATTATACCACCGCGGAAAGGGACTTACAAGAACAGCGCAAAAAAAGAAGCGGAAACAGAGGTTTTTTCTCTGTCTCCACTTCCTGAAGATCGTTATGCCAGCGGATATTTTTCGGTCAGTCCGCGGATCATGGCAGCCGCCTTTTCCTTGTTGCCGTCGAAATCTTTTAAGGTGAGGGCAATGGCTTCCGCCACCACGTCCATATCCGCCTCTTTTAACCCTCGGCTGGTCGCCGCCGGTGTGCCCAGACGCACGCCGCTGGTCACGAAAGGTGACTTGGGATCGTTGGGGATCGTATTCTTGTTGCAGGTGATATGCACTTCTTCCAGCATCTTTTCCGCCTGTTTACCGGTCAGGCCAAGGCGGATCAGGTTCACGAGCATAAGGTGGTTGTCCGTTCCGCCGGATACGATGTCGATGCCGCGGCTGAGCAGGCCTTTGCACAACGCCTGGGCATTGTCAACGATCTGCTTCTGGTAAACTTTAAATTCATCGGTCAGCGCTTCCTTGAAGCAGACGGCTTTCGCGGCGATCACGTGCATAAGAGGACCGCCCTGGATACCCGGGAATACCGCTTTGTTGAAATTAAACTTCTCCGCCGCCTCTTTGTTCGCCAGGATCATACCGCCTCTGGGCCCCCTGAGTGTCTTATGGGTCGTCGTTGTCACCACGTCGGCGTAAGGAATGGGACTCGGATGCAGTCCCGCTGCCACCAGCCCCGCGATATGGGCCATATCGACCATAAGGTACGCGCCCACTTCATCGGCCACTTCACGGAACTTGGCAAAATCAATGGTCCGGGCGTAAGCGCTGGCGCCCGCGATGATCATCTTCGGTTTCGCTTCATGGGCGATGCGCCGCAGCTCATCGTAATCGATAAAGCCTTCGTCATTGACGCCATAGGGCACGATATGGAAATACTTTCCGGACATGTTGACCGGGCTTCCGTGGGTCAGATGGCCGCCGTGGTCCAGGTTCATGCCCATCACTGTGTCGCCCGGCTCCAGCATGGCGAAAAAGACCGCCATATTGGCCTGAGTGCCGGAATGGGGCTGAACATTGGCGTAATCGCAGCCAAAAAGCTCTTTCGCCCGGGAAATCGCCAGATTCTCGGCGATATCCACGCAGTCGCAGCCGCCGTAATATCTTTTTGCCGGATAACCTTCCGCGTATTTATTGGTCAAAGGACTTCCTGTCGCCGCCATGACCGCATGGCTCACCCAGTTTTCCGACGCGATGAGCTCGATGTTGGAACTCTGACGCGCCATCTCCGCTTCTATGGCCTGGGCGATCTCAGGATCGGTCTGTCTGATATCTTCTAATGAATACATAACTCAACCTCCGTTATCTTGTCCTGTGTAATGCCTCACAGTTATAGGGTCCAACTGTCATAAAACAGGATATCACAGTTAAACAGCCGAAACAACTGTCTGTGTTATTAGAATTTGCCCCGTATATATATAATCATGGCTAATTGGAGCGCGAATATACATGGTATGCCCAAAAGGAAGGACACATGTTTCGTCTTATGGCAGAACGTGAACATGCCCGCGTAAACGCCCGGGCTCCCTCCAAGCAGGGCGACGAGGAAAAACCGTTTTTCCGGCACCCGCCACTGATGCTTTATGGCGCGGCGTTTGTCCGCCCGGCACAGGAAAAAACCGTAAATATTCACAGCCCCGATCCAAAGGAGCGCCATGACCCAAACCGGGTTATCAGTCATCGGCGCATACCCGGATCGACAGTTCTTCAAGCTGTTTATCGTCCACCACATCCGGCGCGTTGGTCATAAGGCAGGACGCGTCTTTGACCTTCGGGAAAGCGATCACGTCGCGGATGCTGTCTTCCCCGGTCATGAGCATGATCAGACGGTCCAGTCCGTACGCCAGGCCCGCATGGGGCGGAACGCCGTACTTGAACGCGTTGAGCAGGAAACCGAACCGTTCATAGGCCTGTTCTTTCGTAAAGCCAAGTACTTCAAACATCTTTTCCTGTATATGATCCTGGAAGATACGGACGCTGCCGCCGCCCAGCTCTGTGCCGTTCAAAACGATATCATACGCTTTGGCCCGTACTTTTCCCGGGTCGGTATCCAAAAGCTCCAGATCTTCTTCCATGGGCATGGTGAAAGGATGGTGCATGGCCGTATACCGGTTCTGTTCTTCCGACCACTCCAGCAAAGGAAATTCGGTGATCCAGAGGAAATTAAACTGTTTCTTGTCCAGAAGGCCCATCTGACTCGCCAGTTCCACGCGAAGAGCGCCCAGGGAATCCCAGACGATCTTGTTTTTATCGGCCGCGAACAGGAGCAGGTCGCCGGGGCAGCCGTCCATGGCTCCGACCAGCGCGTCCATCTCTTCCGGCGCCATGAATTTGGCGAAGGACGATCTGCAGGCGCCGTCTTCTCCGATGGCGATATAAGCAAGGCCTTTCGCGCCGTAATCTTTTACGAACCGCACGAGAGCGTCGATCTTTTTACGGGACATGCCGCCCTGGCCCTTGGCGTTGATGCCGCGGACCGTACCGCCGGCCGCCACAGCGTCTTTGAAAACGGAAAAACCGCAGTCTTTCACCACGTCGCTCACATTGACCAGCTCCATGCCGAAACGGGTATCCGGTTTGTCGGAACCGTACCGGTCCATGGCTTCCTGCCATGTCATACGCTGGATCGGAAGCTTGACCTCCACGTCCAGTATCTCTTTAAAAAGACGGGCGAGCAGCCGCTCGTTCACGTCGATCACATCGTCCACATCCACAAAGGACAGCTCCATGTCGATCTGGGTAAACTCCGGCTGACGGTCCGCACGCAGATCCTCGTCGCGGAAACATTTCGCGATCTGATAATACCGGTCGTACCCGGAGCACATCAAAAGCTGCTTAAACAGCTGCGGAGACTGGGGCAGCGCATAAAACTTGCCCTGGTGCACACGGCTGGGCACCAGATAGTCCCTCGCCCCCTCC
>CALWEE010000139.1 GCA_944376975.1 uncultured Lachnospiraceae bacterium | reverse complement strand
TAAGGAAGGCCGACATTGTGGAGCGCATACAGAAAAACATGCGGGGCCGCTGGATCAACCGGCCGGCCATGCAGGAGATATTCCCCGACGCGGACGGAGCGGACGAGGAAGACGAAGTCATCGAAGAAGATGACGCGCTGCCCGCCCAGGCGGACGGGCTCATCCAGGAAGATGAAGACGAGATCATAAAGGAAAAAGAGATCGATCCGGATCTTCAGATGTTCTTTGGCGAGGCGCTCGCGGACGAAGCGCCGGCAGGCAGTGAAGAAGGACAGGCGGCAGAAGATAGCGCCGAAAAATCTTCTGAGACAGAAGCCGTTCCTGAGGAGCCGGCAGAGGAAAGCGCGGCTATGGAAGATACGGAAGACCGGTTTGAAGATGAAGACGAGATCCTGACAGACGACATATCCATTCCGGATACGGTCATGGATATCTTCGCCACGGCGGCGGATATCCGGGACGTGAAAAAGCAGCTCGCCCAGACCTTTACGAAACTGGAATCGTCGCTGCTGGAAAAGGAAGATATACTGGCGCCCTACGATATCAACTTTGTTGTCAGCGGCAACGATGACAGCATGAAATCCCAGATTTCCATAGGTATCGCCAAAGCGCTGAACACATACGGCTTATGTGATAAGCAGAAGATCGTGGGCGCGTCGGCGCAGCAGCTGAACGCCATGGATTTCGCGCCGGTATTTGACAAGATCACCGGCGGCTGCCTGATCATCAGTAAGGCGGGACAGCTTTCCCAACGGTCCATACAGATCATAAAAGATTATGTGGAACAGCCGGATCAGAAAGTGGCGATCGTCCTGGAAGATTCCCAGGATAATCTGCTTGAACTTTGGAAGGCGAACAAAGAATTGCGTTCCAAGTTCCTCAATGTGATCAATATCGCCAAGTACGATGAGCGGGAGCTGGTCAAGCTGGCGGAATCCTACGCGAAACGCAAAGGCTACGATATCTCGGAAGAAGCCCGCATGGTGACCTTGCGGGAGATCTTCGAGAAACGGATGCTGTCCGGCGGTGAAGTCGGCTATGAAGATGTGATGGCCGTCGTGGACGAAGCGATCATCAATCTGGAAAAACGAAACATGAAAAATCTGTTCATGACCGTATTGGACAACGCTTATAAAGAAGCCAGCATGTTCACGCTGCTCCCGGAAGATTTTGCCTGAACGGTCTGAGTAAAGGGTGGGAAGATCATGATCCGGATCATGACGGAACAGGATTTGGAAGATGTGTACGGGCTGATCCGCGAACTGGAAGGAGAAGGACCGGACAGGGCCGTATTCGCGGATATATTCAAAGATATACTGGAAGATCCACGTCACATATGTTTTGTGAGCGCGGTCGGCGGACATGTTATCGGCGTCATCCATCTCCGCCGGGAAGCCCAGCTCCACCACGGGGCCAGGGTTGGAGAGATCCTGGAACTTTGCGTGGCCGGGGCATACCGGTCGAAGGGAGTCGGCCGGGCGCTTTTTGAGATCGGCCGGGAATGGGCGAAAGATAACGGCTGCGTTTTGCTGGAAGTGACCTGCAATCTTTCCAGGGAAGGGGCGCATGCCTTTTACGCGGCTCAGGGAATGGGAAAGACCCATTATAAATTTTCGATGCCCCTTTGAAAAACGGATACTCTGATAGATGACATCAAAACGAAAAAACAGCGCGGAAGGCGGAAACGCTTTTCACGCTGTTTTTTCGCGCGAAAATGCCCGGGCGCGCCGCTTTATATCTGAAACCGGGTAGAGGTCATTGACAGCGACTATACCAAACGGTATACTAGAATAAAGGAGGCGCCCATGAACAACAGAGAGAAGATCATCGAATGCGCTGTGGAGCTGTTCTACCGAAAGGGTTATGACGCTGTCGCCGTCCAGGAGATCGTGGAAGCGGCGGGTGTTACCAAGCCCACATTGTATCATTATTTCGGAAGTAAATACGGGCTGCTTACGCAGGCGGTCTATGAAAAGTATCAGATATTCCATCAGGATGTGGAAGCCGCCATGGAAGGTTCCAAGGACCTGGTCCAGACGCTCCAGGACGTGGCCCGGGCCTACATCAACGGCTACCGGCGGGACGAACAGGCCTATATGTGGTTCATTTCCCTCATGTACGCGGGAAAAGAATCCGCGCCGTACGAAGTCATACGGCCCATGGTGCAGGAACAGTTCCGGCAGATCCGGGATATCTTTCTGAAGCACGGAAAGCAGCTGGGGAATATGCGCGGGCGCCAGGATCAGTATGCCCTGGGTTTCATCGGGCTGCTGCATCATTATATTTATTACCGTTATCTTGAGAAACAGGACGGCTCAGGCGATATATCGGACGGCGAGATCTATGAGATCGTCCACCAGTTCCTGTACGGCATCTATGTGTGACAAAGATGGCGGAAAGACAACGATCGAAAGGGAGTTCAGATATGACAGAATGGTATAGATCCGGTGTGTTTTATCATATTTATCCGTTGGGGCTGTGCGGCGCCCCGAAAAGAAATACAGGGGACGGAGCCGCGAAAGGCTTCCTCGTGGGCGCGGACTGGATCGCCCACATGAAAAAACTGGGATGTAAAGCGGTTTATATCGGACCGCTGTTCCAGTCGTCCACCCACGGATATGACACCATCGACTACAAAAAGGTGGATACCCGTCTGGGAGATAACGAAGGGTTTGGAAACTGGGTCAGACAATGCCACGCGTCCGGCATCCGGGTGGTCGTGGACGGCGTGTTCAACCATACCGGAAGAGCGTATCCGGCGTTTAAGGATCTTCAGGAAAACCGGTGGGACTCCTGGGGCAAAGACTGGTATTGCCATGTGGATTTCGGGGGAAGGAGCCCGCTCGGCGATCCCTTTTCCTATGAAAGCTGGCATGGATTTGCCGAGCTGCCCCGGCTTAACCTGAAAAATCCCGCTGTATGCGACGCGCTGATGGACGTGATCCGTTTCTGGATCGATGAATTTGATATCGACGGCATCCGGCTGGACTGCGCCGATATGCTGGATTTTGATTTTCTGCGCCGTATGCGCCGTGAGACGCAGGCGATGAAAAAAGATTTCTGGCTGATGGGCGAAGTGATCCATGGCGATTACGGCCGGTGGGTACAGCCGGACCTGCTCCATTCCGTGACCAATTACGAACTGCATAAGGGCATTTACTCAGCACACAATACCCATAATTATTTTGAAATGGCCCACAGCATACGGCGGCTTTTCGGAGAGTACGGCCTGTGCAAAGACGCCTGGCTGTATCAGTTCGTGGATAATCATGACGTGGACCGGATCGCAACAAAATTGAACAACCGGGAAGATCTGTATCCGGTGTACGCGTTTTTGATGACGATCCGGGGGATCCCGTCCATCTATTACGGTTCGGAAGCGGGCGTAGAAGGCCGCAAAGGAAGGGACAACGATGATGACATCCGTCCGGCCCTTACGGTGGTGGAGGTGGAGAACGCCGATCCGGAGCTGTCCGATTGGGTCGGCCGTCTGGCGCGGCTTCGGGGAAGCCGGGAAGAACTGGCCGTTGGGGCGTACGAAGAACTGGTATTGACCAACGAGCAGTACGTTTTCGTCCGGACGCTTCCGGGACAGATGACCGTGACGGCCCTCAACAACAGCGACAGCCAGGCGGAGTGCCGGTTCCGGATCCCGGGCGGATACGCGGCGTTAGAAGATATCCGGACAGGCGAAAAGCTTTCCGTACAGGATAATGAAATCCGCGTCGTCCTGCCGCCCCATGGCGCTCGGGTGTTTACCGCGGAATAAGATCACATATGCTGCCGGACGGGCGGCGGAATGGAGAGGACAATGAACAAAAAAGATGGATCGATCAATGAAGCAAGGCCGGCGCATCGGCTCAGTCCATACGATGTATATCTGTTTTCATTGGGAAGGCATTATGAGATATACAAAAAAATGGGCGCTCATCTGTGTGAGGAAGATGGGGAGAAAGGGACCTATTTTTCCGTGTGGGCGCCCGGAGCGGCAGGCGTCAGCGTGGTCGGGGATTTCAATAACTGGGATCCGCAGGCCCATCCCATGGAAGTCTACGATACTTCCGGCATATATGAACGGTTCGTTCCCGGAGTGGGCAAGGGGGAACTGTATAAATTCGTGATCCGGCACAAAGACGGACATATCTGTTATAAAGCGGATCCGTACGGCAATCTGTGCCAGGTGCGTCCGGACAACGCTTCGGTGGTAACGGACCTTTCCGGCTATGCGTGGAGAGATGATTTCTGGCAGAAGAAGAAAAAGAGAGAGCTGGATACCGAACAGCCCATGTCCATATATGAGGTGCATATCGGATCGTGGAAAAAGACTCTGGACGGTTCCAACAACGGTTTTCTGGATTACCGGACGCTGGCCGTCCAGCTGGCGGAATATGTCCGCTATATGGGTTATACCCATGTTGAGCTGATCGGCATCGCCGAGCATCCGCTGGACGGTTCCTGGGGCTATCAGGTGACCGGCTATTACGCGCCCACATCCCGGTACGGATCGCCGGAAGATTTCATGTTTTTCGTGGATCATATGCACAGTCAGGGTATCGGCGTCATCCTGGACTGGGTGCCGGCCCATTTTCCAAGGGATGAACATGCCCTGGGACGGTTCGACGGAACGCCCTTATATGAGCATCCGGACCCGAGACGGGGGGAGCATCCCGACTGGGGAACGTATATTTTCAATTATGCCCGGCCGGAGGTGAGCAACTTCCTCGTGGCCAACGCCCTGTTCTGGCTGGAATGTTTCCATGTGGACGGCCTTCGGGTGGACGCGGTGGCGTCCATGCTCTACCTGGACTACGGGAAATCGGACGGCCAATGGCTGCCCAATGAAGACGGCGGCAACGAGAATTACGAAGCCATCGAGTTTTTAAAACATCTGAATTCCATCATCCATCACCGGGTGCCGGGCGCCATGATGATCGCGGAGGAATCCACCGCCTGGCCGAAAGTGACCGAAAAGCCAGTGGACGGTGGGCTGGGCTTCACCTTCAAATGGAATATGGGATGGATGAATGATTTCCTTGAATACA
>CALWEE010000138.1 GCA_944376975.1 uncultured Lachnospiraceae bacterium | reverse complement strand
TTCTTCCACGCTTCCGAGCACCGTCCCGGTCCGGTAGTTGATCGTTCCCACCATTTCGCCCGGCGTCCCGCTTTTTACTTTGACGATGGAAAAAATGTCCGATGTATACAGTTTCCCGGACCGGATCCGGATGATCTGATTGGTATCCACATCGGTGATCCCATGTCCCAGGGCTCCGAAATGACCGTCTTCATCCACAAAGCTGATGGTCCCGATGCCCTGGGTATCCTGCCGTACCCATACGCCCAGTTTATACTCCTGTTCCGCCGTTTTCACCGGCGATACAGCAATGAGGACCGGTTCGCCGTCCCGGTCCACTTCCAGGGAAAGTTCCCCGCCTTCGCTTTCATTTAACAGGCGGATAAATTGATCCGTGGAAAAAACCGGTTCGCCGTTGACCGACCGGATATAATCGCCCGACCGCAGCAGTCCCTTGGCCGGTTCACGTATCTGGCCATCCGTATCCGTAACCTGTCCCGTCCCAAGGACCATGACGCCGTCTGTCCGGATATAGATCCCCGTCGGCATGCCCACCGGCATCAGCTTTTTTTCCTCCACCACCGAAACTTCTACTTCTTTGACCGGAACGCCAAACCATTCCACATGGATCTGATAGGTTCCCGTCCGGGACATATACATGGACACCGGCTTTCCGATATCCACCGTTATCTCCTGATCCGGGACTTTCTCACTGTCCACGTGTATGACCGAAACGTCGCCGCCGGAAAAGGGGAAGTGGGTCCCAAAAGAAGCCGGATCTCCCGCCTGTATCTTCCAGGTGTCCGGAATGGACCAACAAATGGACAGATACGCCCATAACACGCATACGCATACATAGACCACGAAGATCGCGCAAAGCCATCTTCTGTATCTTTGTCTGACTTCCATCGTCCCATCCTTCCTGTCTGAGTGTTTTTTCGCGAAAAAAAACCACATACTATATGTGTCGTCTATAGTATGTGGATATATTTTTATTTCAAACAGGATTTTCTAAACTGCTCTGCCATTTTTTTCATTTCAGCCGCGTTTTCCCGAACGGTACGGGTGATCGAAACACCGCCGGTCAGCCGGCCGATCTCCTCGATCTTCTGCGCCTCTGACAGCTCGTGGACCGACGTGAGGGTCCGCTCGCCCTCCGTATGTTTTTCGATCAGGTAATGATTATCCGCCATGGCCGCGATCTGGGGCAGATGGGTGATGCAGATCACCTGATGGTCCCGGGATATCTGGGCCAGCTTTTCGGCCACCTTCTGGGCGGTACGCCCGCTGATGCCCGAATCGATCTCGTCGAAGATCAGCGTTTCGATCCTGTCGCTGTCGGCGAGCACCGTCTTAAATGCCAGCATCATACGGGACAGTTCGCCGCCGGAAGCGATCTGATCCAGCGGTTTCAGGTCTTCGCCCCGGTTGGGCGCGATGAGGAAAAGGACTTTATCCATCCCCAACCGGGAATAATGGCCCAAATCCGATATCTGTACCCGGAACCGGACGTCGTTGAAGTTCAGATCCCTCAGCGCTTCTTCCGTTTTCTCCTGAAGAACGGCGGCCGCTTCCACGCGCAGAGCCCGCAGTCTGTCCGCCTGCTTTTCCACTTCCTTTCGGGCATCTGCAAGCCGCGCCTTTAGGTCGGCCAGATATTCCTCGTAATGTTCCAGCTTTTCCAGCTCCTGTTCCCGCTTTTTCGCGTATTCCCGGATCTTGGAGATCGTGGGTCCGTATTGGGATTTCAGCCGGTCGATCAACTCCAGCCGTTCTTCCACGGCTTTGAAATCTTCCTCGCAAAACGTCAGGCCGGACAGGTAATCGGACAGATCCCGGTTAAAGTCGTTGAGCAGGTTTTCCACGCCCTCCAGCTGGTCTTTCAGGGACGCGATCGCGTCATCGTAAGCTTCCACGCCGCGAATAAGCCGCAGGGCCCGGCCCAGCTGTTCACCGGCAGTCTCACCCGAATCATAACCGGTCAGCTGATGGATCTTTGTCATGGCCTCGGCGATCTGACGGCTATGGGTCATCCGCCGAAAATCCGCCTCAAGCTGTTCGTCCTCTCCATCCTGAAGCCGGGCATGGGCGATCTCGTCCACCTCGTACCGGATATAGGCCATTTCCCTCGCCCGGCTTTCGGAATCGGTCCGGGCCAGATCCACTTCGTCTTTCAGCCGGCTGTACGCCGCATAGGCCTGTTCCATCGCCTCAAAGAGGGATTCATGATCCTTTTTCAGAAAACGGTCCAGCATGAGGATATGCCGGCCTTCATCAAGAAGCGACTGGTTCTCATGCTGTCCGTGAAGGTCCATGAGCCGGCTGCCGATCTCCCTCAGAGCCGCCGCCGAAACCAGTTCCCCGTTGACGCGGCAGACGCTCCTGTTTTTGGTCAGCCGCCTGGAGATCACGATCTGGGAACCTTCTGCCGGGATATCCATATCGGCCAAAAGGGCGTGTATCTCCGGATCCTTTGTGTCGAAGAAAAGCTCCGCCACCGCTTCGTCGGCGCCTTTTCGGATCATATCTTTTGATACGCGTCCGCCCAGAGCCATATGGACCGATCCAATGAGCACCGATTTACCGGCGCCGGTCTCGCCGGTCAGGATGTTCAGATGGTCTCTGAACGCCACGTCCACCTCATCGATCAGCGCCAGATTTTTTACGTGGATATTTAAAAGCATAACATCACTCCATGTAAGCTTACGCAAGCATATGGTCAAATTTTTCCATGATCGTGTACGCGTCTTCCGGACTGCGCAGCGCGCACATGATCGTATCGTCGCCCGCGATACATCCCACCACGCCCGGCAGTTCCATATGATCGATGGCCGCCGCCACCGCCATGGCCATGCCGGTCACTGTTTTGATGACGATCAGATGGGACGCCAGTTCCTTGGACACGAACCCTTCTTTCAGCACGCGGGAATATTTATCGCTTATCTCGGCGTTCGGTTTGGTAAAAGCCACATATTTCTGCCTTCCGTTCCCGCCTGCCACTTTTGACAGCTTCAATTCCCGTATATCTCTCGATATCGTCGCCTGCGTCACGGGAAAGCCGCTTTCGTTCAGCCGCTGCGCCAGTTCTTCCTGCGTCTCCACTTCATATTTACTGATGATCTCCAATATCTTCGCATGTCTCTTTGATTTCACCTGCCGCGGTCTCCTTTCATCCTACTGTACGTTTTTCAGTTTATTTCTCAACACATCACAGAAATCATTTTCCCGAATGCGGATCATAGGCACATATACAGGGGAACGTTCCACCTGCACCCGGTCTCCGGTCTCCAGATTCCAGACGATCTGTCCGTCATAGGTGACCATGGCTTCTTCCTTCTGCGTCTTCCGCCGTTTTCCCACTTCAACGACGACCCGCGCGCCAGCCGGAACGACCACGCTCCGGGCGGACAGGGAATGGGGACAGATGGGCGTGATGATCATCATCTCCGTTTCCGGAAAAACGACCGGCCCTCCGGCCGACAGATTATAACCGGTGGAACCGGTCGGCGTCGATACGATCACGCCGTCCGCCGCGTAGATATCCAACAGATGGTCATCCACGAAGATTTTCAGTTCCACAAGCCTTGAATAACCGGAACGGGTAACGATCACGTCATTAAAGGCGATCGTTTCCTGAAGTTTTTCATCGCCCCGGAACACCTGCCCTTTTAGCAGCATCCGCTTCTGGATCGTGAACCGGTCCTGAAGGAGGGCGTTGAGGCCGGACATGAGCTCATCCCGGTCAATAGCCGCCAGAAAGCCGGTCGTTCCCAGGTTGATGCCCGCGAAAGGGATATCCAGTCCGACAAAATCACGGACCGTCTGCAAAAGCGTACCGTCGCCGCCCAAGACGAGCACGCATTCAATGTCGTTTTTCATGCTGAGCGCGTCGGTATAGCCGGTGACGAGGGCGTCATTTCCCTGGAGCGGCCGGGCAAGACGGCACCGGGCGCCCCTGTCTTCCAGGTATTTTCGGATCAACCCGGTCACCTGAAGATCTTTATCTTTATCCCGGTTGGTCACGATCAAAAATTTATCCATACAGCCTCCTTAAAGCGCCGCGTGCGCCGCGTCCACCACCAAGACCGGATCGGCTGCCGGTTCCGGCAGGCCGGCTTCTTCCGGGTACTTTTCAATATGGATCAGATATTCGATATTGCCTTCCGGGCCTTTTATGGGTGAATAGTCCAGGCCCAGAACGGCGAAATGCTGCTCTTTTACGTGTTCCATGATCATGCGGATCACCTCGAGATGCACGTTTTTATCCCGCACCACGCCTTTTTTCCCAACTTTCTCCCGTCCCGCTTCAAACTGGGGTTTGATCAGGCAGACCATCTGACCGTTCCCGCTCAAAAGCGCTCTGGCGGCCGGCAGCACCTTTGTCAGGGAGATGAAAGAAACATCCACCGAAGCGAACGCGATGGGTTCGCCCACGTCTTCCGGGCGGACATAGCGGATGTTCGTCCGCTCCATACAGACGACCCGGGGATCGTTGCGCAGCTTCCAGTCCAGCTGGCCATGGCCCACATCCACCGCGAAAACCTTCCGCGCGCCGTTCTGGAGCATGCAGTCGGTAAATCCTCCGGTTGAAGAACCGATATCCATGCAGACTTTATCTCGAACGTCCACGTCGAAAACAGTCATCGCTTTTTCCAGTTTCAGGCCGCCCCGGCTCACATATTTCAAAGTCTTTCCTTTTATCTCGATATGGGCTTTTGTCTCGTCGAACGTGGTCCCGGCTTTATCTTCCCGCTGGCCGTTGACAAAAACCTGTCCCGCCATGATGATGGCTTTCGCCTTTTCGCGGGAATCCGCCAGGCGCCTTTCCACCATCAATATATCCAGACGTTTTTTCACTTCGCATCCTCCAATGTATTCCAGTATCCTCTCACTTTTTCACAGACGGACGCCGTATCCATGCCCAGTTCTTCCCGGAGGAGCTCCACCTGCCCCTGTTCCACGAACACATCCGGTGCAGCGATATGGTCCAGTTTTATCGCTCCCGCCGAACCGTTCTCCGTCATCAGGTAGTCGCCCACCGCCATGCCGTAGCCGCCGGCGCGCACATTCTCTTCCATAGTGATCAACACATCATGGGTCCGGGCAAGCCAGTCGATCATAT
>CALWEE010000137.1 GCA_944376975.1 uncultured Lachnospiraceae bacterium | reverse complement strand
GGCTGCGCTTCGGAAAATAGTTGGCGGTCACCTCATTGGCCCTGCGCAGTTCGTACTGTCTGTTTTTCAGGAACTGACCGATCTCTGCCCGGATGTCTTCGGATATGTCCGAGGCGAAGGCTTCCAGTGTTTCTTCTCCGGAAACGGTCAGCGTATAAAAGGAGGTATTGGTCTGGTGACTGACGGAAACGAAGCCGGCTTCTTCCAGTTCGGACAGAGCGGTCTGTATGGTAAAGTACGTCGTATATTCCTTTTCAAGAAGGAATTCACTGAGCTGACTGTTTGTCAGAGGATAGTCCACATGATCCAGGATATACAAAAGGATCAGTTTATATAAGGTCAACGGGTCGGTCACGATCGTCTCTCCTTTCATTGAAATAATGGCCCTGCCACGTGTTAAGGCTTTCAAACCGACGCAGGATCGCGTTCAAAACCTGTTTTTTGTGAAGACTCCACGTCGGGGCGATCAGAAGGCTGCGGGGGCCGTCGCCGGTAAGCCGGTGGACGACCATATCCGGCGGGAGCAGTTCCAGGCAATGGATCAGCAGGTCGATATAGGTATCCATGGAAAGGACCGGAAAAGGCGCCTTTAAATAGATGTCTGCCAGGTCGGTATGCCGGAGGATGTGCAGCAGCTGGATCTTGATGCCCTGTATGGGCTGATGGGCCAGCCAGTCGTGGGTTTTTCGCATATCGTCTTCGCTTTCGCCGGGAAGGCCAAGGATCGTATGGACAATGACTTCGATGCCGGCTTTTCTCAACTTTCGGACAGCCTGTTCAAACACCGGAAGGGCATATCCCCGGCGGATGAAGGAAGCGGTCTTTTCGTGGATCGTCTGGAGCCCGAGCTCTACCCATACCGGTTTGATCCGGTTCAGACGGGCAAGCAGGCGGATCACGTCATCGGGCAGACAGTCCGGCCGGGTGGCGATGGACAAAACGGCCACATCCGGATGCTCGATGGCCTGAGTGTAGATGGCTTCCAGATGCCCAATGGGCGCGTATGTGCCGGTGTAGGCCTGGAAATAGGCAATATAACGGCTGCCGGAAAACTTGTCGGAAACCCGTTTTTTCGCTTCGGCGATCTGATCCGGTATGGACAGATCCGCTGAGGCGGCGAAATCTCCGGAGCCGCCGGCGCTGCAAAAGATGCAGCCCCGCGTGCCCAGCGTGCCGTCCCGGTTCGGGCAGGTGAACCCTCCGTTTAAAGAAAGTTTATACAGTTTTTCGCCGAACCGATGCCGGATCGCGTAATTCAGAGAATGCCAGGGCTTATCGTCCCATCGGCAAAGACCGCTGTCTGCCATAAACCGTACCTTCCTTTCCCTATCCGGTCTGCTCTGACTATCATATCATTTTCGTTTGGCCGATTCAAGATGCTTTGCCGTCGGAATGGGCGCCAGGGCCGGTGATTTTACCTGAAAAACATAAATACGGGAAGATTTTTTTACATTTTTATGCTATACTTTCTTAGGATACAGAAGAAACGATTCTTGCCGGGAGGAAGATGAGCATGGATATCAAGTTAGTGGCGTTCGATCTTGACGGCACATTGCTGAATGACGAAAAAGAAATATTGCCGGGCAGCCGGGAAGCGATCCTGAAATTACAGGAAAAAGGCGTCGTGGCCGCCATATGCACGGGAAGGATCTTTATCGACGCGGCCTGCATCGCCCGGAGCATATCCAACGACATGCTGGTCGTCGCCTGCAATGGCGCCTGCGTGGGAAAAGCGGATTCAAAGCAGCTTCAAAAGGCGTATCCGCTGGATCCGGAAAATGTAAAGAAGATCACCGATATCTGTTTTAAGCACGGGACTTCGCCGGTATATTATACGCAGGATACCCAGTTCGCGGGAGAGGCTTTTGAGTACAATATGCGGGTGCGGGGCATTCCCATCGTCGCGGTGGATCCGGAGAAAAAACATATCTATCTTCCGGACAAAGAAAGCTTTTACAAAGTGATGGAGGAGCAGAAAGGCAAGATCTACAAGGTGCTCTGCAGCGATATCGACGAAGAGAAAAAGCTCCGGACAAAACAGGAAGTCAGGGAAGCCGGGCTTGCCTATGTGACCGGCGCCAATGTCTACGGGCAGAAGAACCTGGAAATGACCAAGATCGGCGTCGATAAAGGAAGCGTTTTGCTGGAGATCGGAAAAGAGATGGGCATAACCGCCGAAAATATCATGGTCTTCGGAGACAGCGACAACGATATCGCCATGTTTGAGGCCGCGGGCTATCCCATCGCCATGGAACACTGCACGGAAGGGATCCGGAAGCGGGCCTACGCCTTTACGGGAAGCAATAACGGCAGCGGCATCGCCGACGCCTTGTATCGCTACATCCTTTAAAATAAAGGCATAATGCACAAAACTTTTGAAAAAAACCCAATAAATTAATGAATTTCGGAGATGGAATTTTTTAACAGAATCGTATATACTATGAAGCTGATAGGAGGTATGAAGTGATGAAAGAAATTAAGATTATGTTACCAAGTATTGAAGAAGTAAAGAAGTTTAATGTGATCGTAACAAAGTACAATGGAGATGTAGACTTGGTATCCGGCAGATATGTGATCGACGCGAAATCCATTATGGGTATTTTCAGCCTTGACCTGAGCAAAGCGATCGATGTTCAGATCCACGGAGATGATCCGGAAAAACTCGCTGACGCGCTGGCTGAATTTATCGTAAAATAAACAAAAGAAAAGCGTTCCGGCGACGCCGGACCGGCAAGTGATGACAAGGCATTATCCGAAAACGGAAAGCGATCGGGCAATGCCTTGATTTTTTGTCCGGTTTTGTAGAAAAATGCGAAAAATTATCCTTTCCATCTTTTGAAAATAGTGTATAATAAGACTATCTTCTACAATGATTCCAAGCAGGTCTGCTGGATCTTCCCATTGAAAAAGATTTACAGTATTTATGGATCACCGATATTTTCTGCCGTTTGCCATGGGCTGTTTTGGGTCCGCGGCGGGACGGCCTGATCATGATAGAGCATCGGTTTTGTCCGAAAGGATACCTTACCTGTCAGAGGAGGAGTATATGTACGAAAAATATGCAACGTTATCAGTAGCCCAGCTCAGGGAACTGGCGAAGTCCCAGGGCGTGAAGAATGTTTCCGTTATGCGTAAGAGCCAGCTTGTCCAGGTTGTGGGCGAACTGGAAGAAAAGTATAACCGGGAAAAAGCGCAGGAGCAGAGCGACAGGGAAAGATCCCGCCTCACTCAGGACCGGCGCCGGGAATCGACGCGCAGGCCGCGCAAAGACGCCCCGAGGGAAGGCTATGTGAGGGAGTCGGGCGGCGAGACGGCCCGGAGCGGCTATGAGCACCGGGACTACGCGCGAAAAGATATGTCGGAACGGGCAGAGGTCCGCAGGTCGGAAGACGCGGAAGACCGTCCCCATTACGATAAAGAAGCCGTCCTGGAACAGCTGGACAGCGGTCAGATGGCCAACGGCATACTTGAAGTCATGCCGGACGGCTTTGGGTTTATAAGGTGCGAGAATTATCTGCCGGGGGAAAACGACGTCTATGTGTCGCCGGCTCAGATCCGGCGGTTCAACTTAAAGACCCGCGACAACGTGGAAGGCAATATACGGGTGAAGACCCAGAACGAGAAGTTCAGCGCCCTTCTTTTTGTCCAATCGGTGAACGGCTTCTCGCCTCAGGAAGCGACACGCCGGATGAATTTTGAAGATATGACGCCCATATTCCCCAACCAGAGGATACGTCTGGAAACCGTGAAAGGCAGCACTTCCATGCGCATCGTCGATCTGGTCTCCCCCATAGGTAAAGGGCAGAGGGGCATGGTCGTGTCCCCGCCGAAGACGGGAAAGACAACGCTGCTGAAGCAGATTGCCCGGTCGATCACCGCCAATTACCCGGACATGAAGATGATCATCCTTCTGATCGACGAACGGCCGGAAGAGGTGACCGACATAAAGGAATATATCGAAGGCCCCAATGTGGAAGTCATCTATTCCACGTTTGACGAACTGCCGGAACATCATAAGCGGGTGTCCGAGATGGTGCTTGAACGGGCCAAACGTCTGGTAGAACACAAGAAAGACGTGGTGATATTGCTTGACAGCATCACGCGTCTGGCAAGGGCCTATAACCTGACCGTCCCGCCCAGCGGACGTACCCTGTCCGGCGGCCTGGACCCGGCGGCCCTGTATAACCCGAAGAAGTTTTTCGGCGCCGCCCGCAATATGCGGGAAGGCGGCAGCCTGACCGTGCTGGCGACCGCGCTGGTGGAGACCGGGAGCAAGATGGACGACGTGGTCTTTGAAGAATTTAAAGGGACCGGCAATATGGAACTGGTCCTTGACCGAAAACTTTCCGAGAAGCGTATCTTTCCGGCCATCGACATCGTCCGGTCCGGGACGCGCCGCGAGGAACTGCTGCTTTCCCGTGAGGAACTGGAGGCGGTCTATATCATGCGCAAAGCGTTGAGCGGCATGAAGTCCGAAGAAGCGCTGGAACGTATACTGAATATGTTTGTCCGGACCGAGAGCAATGAAGAGTTTGTGGCGGTGATGAAACGGACAAAAATATTCTGACGTCCACAGGAAAAATATTCTGACGTCCACAGGAAAAGTGCTTGAAAGATACGGTGGAGTGTGTTATACTAAGAAAGCTGTTTAGAGGAACGATCGCGCGTCTGGACCGGACGGCCAGCGCTTAAGCGCCCCGCTCCGGAGTAGTTTCCATATGACGCGCCATTTGAAATAAGATTTTTAGCGAGGTGAAAATGATGAGAGAAGGAATCCATCCCAAGTATTATCAGGCCAAGGTAACATGCAACTGCGGCAACGAATTCGTGACAGGTTCCACAAAACCGGAGATTCACGTGGAAGTTTGTTCCAAATGCCATCCTTTCTATACAGGTCAGCAGAAAGCTCAGGCAGCTCGTGGCCGTATTGATAAATTCAATCGTAAGTATGGTATCACACAGGACTGATCAGATAAGTCTTACAAGCAGGGTTGAGGTTTTCTTAAATCTCAACCTATTTTTCTTTGATGGAGGCAGAGCATGAGATACGCGAAGATCGGCGGACAGGCTGTTATCGAAGGCGTCATGATGAGGCACAAAGACCGATACGCGGTGGCGGTGAGAAAACCGGACGGTTCGGTCGAAGTAAAAGAAGAA
>CALWEE010000136.1 GCA_944376975.1 uncultured Lachnospiraceae bacterium | reverse complement strand
GCGTGGGACTTCTGATGGATCAGCGCCACTTCATAATCGCCGCCCTTGACGTTGCCCTCCGCCTTCAAAGCCTTTTCATTCAGGCCGACGGCGGCCGCCGTCAGATCGAATACTTTTACGACGGAAGTACCCAGGCTTCCGTCATAGGTCTCTTCCTGTTCGTTCAGATGACAGATATCGTTGGCCGCGATACGGCCCTGTTTGTTCGCCGGTCCGGCAAGAGGGATCATGGCCGGTTTGCCGGTCACCAGGTTCGTGATCTCTGCCACGTCGCCCACAGCCCAGATATCGGGTTCGGACGTGCGCATATATTCATCGACTTTAATGCCGCCCCGCTCGCCCAGCAAAAGCCCGGCTTCCCTGGCGATCTTGCTGTTGGGACGGACGCCGATGGATAAAAGCACCATGTCGGCCTGGATCTCCGATCCGTTGGAAAGGAAAATGGACAGGCCTTTTTTATTCTTCTCGAATCCGGTCACCGCGGCGCCGGTATACAGATGCACGCCTTTTTTGCTTATATGTTCGTGAAGGAATCCGGCCATATCCATGTCCAAAGGCGGCATGACCTGGCTGGTGGCTTCCACCAACGTCACGTCGAGCCCTCTTTTGCTCAGGTTCTCCGCCATCTCCAGGCCGATGAAACCGCCGCCGATGACCGTCACCTTTTTCGGCCGGTCTTTTTCCAGCCGCTGGTAAATGGCGTCGGTATCGTTCACGGTCCACAGCGTATAAATACCTTCACTGTTGATACCCGGTATATTCGGTTTATAAGGAGACGATCCTGTGGCTATGATCAGCTGATCGTAGGACTCTGCGTAGATCGTCCCGTCCGCTTTTTTTACCTGCACGACTTTGGCTTCCGGATCGATCTGGAACGCCTGCTGCCGCGTACGTACGTCCAGGTCGTAACGGCTGCGCATACTTTCCGGTGTCTGGACCAAAAGCGCGTCCCTGTTTTTGATCACGCCGCCGATGTAATACGGCAATCCGCAGTTGGCGTAAGATATATAATTCCCTTTTTCTATGATGACGATCTCCATGTCTTCATCCAGTCTTCTCAATCTGGCTGCCGCTGTCGCTCCACCGGCCACGCCGCCGATGATCACTGTTTTACTCATTCGATCCCCTCCTGTACGTTTGATCATGATCAGAATACCATCTTTTCCGTATGTATTCCGTGACGCAGTCACAAAGCCTGTGGATCCGGCGGATCACACGCCGTTCTTTTCACAGATGTCTTTCAGGCAGCACCGGTCGCAGCCGGGCTTTGTGCGCGCCGTGCATACATCCCTTCCATGGTAAACAAGACGATGGCAGAAATCGCTGCCTTCTTCAGGCGGAATGAGCTTCCATAAGGCCATCTCCACCTTTTTCGGGTCCCTGATCCCATCGACCAGCCCGATCCGGTTCACAAGCCGGATACAGTGGGTATCCGTAACGATGGCCGGCTTGCCGAAAACGTCGCCCATGATCAGGTTGGCGCTTTTGCGCCCCACTCCCGGGAGCTTGAGCAAAGCCTGAAAATCGTCCGGGACCTGGCCGTTATACTCGTCCCTGAGCGTTTTCATGCAGGCGCTGATATCCCGCGCCTTGCTCCTGCCCAGCCCGCACGGACGGACGATGCTTTCGATATCGGCCGGATCGGCCGAAGCCAGGGCGTCCACGTTGGGATACTTCGCGTACAATTCTTCCACGACCACATTGACCCGGGCGTCCGTGCACTGGGCCGCCAGACGGACACTTACCAGAAGCTTCCAGGCTTCGTTGTAGTCCAGCGTGCACCCGGCGTCGGGATAGGCTTGTTTCAGTCTCCGGATCGCCTCCAGAGCCCGCTCCTCTTTTGTCATAAGCGCCTCCTTTTGCCTGATAGATTTTATTTTACCACATCCCTCTGATTTTTAAAAGACACAACCCCGCCGGATTTTCCGACGGGGCTGTGCCTTACCGTTATCGTTAATTAATATAAGTCGCCTTTCCCGGCCGCTTTTTCAAATTCTTCCACGATCTGGCGTGACGGTTCTTTTGTCATCAAAGAAACGATCACGATCACCACGGAAGAAATGATAAAGGCGGGGAACAGCTCATAAATGCTGAAAATACCGCCCATCGGGCTCAAAAGCAGGTTCCACACAAAGACCATGATACCACCGGAGAGCATGCCGGCGATGGCTCCCGCCCGGTTGATCCGCTTCCAGAAAAGGGAAAACAGCATGACCGGTCCGAACGTGGCGCCAAACCCTGCCCAGGCAAAGGACACGATGGTAAAGATGACGCTGTTTTCGTCCCAGGCGATGACCATGCCCACAAGGGCCACTAAAAGCAGCACGATCCTCGATATCTGCATGACTTTTTTGTCATCCGCCTTGTTCTTTTTCATGAGCCCCTCGTAAATATTTTTTGAGAAGGCCGACGCGGCGATGAGCAGGTAGGAATCGGACGAGCTGATGGTCGCCGCCAGGATGCCCGCCATGATCACACCGGCCAAAACCGGAGGAAGCAGGTACTGGGACATGACCACGAATACGTTTTCCGCGCTGCTGGAGGTGGCCAGGGACGCTTCTGCCGGGAAAAGGGATCGGCCGATCACGCCGATGGATACCGCCGCGAACAGGGAGATCACGCACCATACCGTGGCGATACGGCGGGACTGTTTCAGTTCCCGTTCCTTACGGATCGCCATGAACCGCAGGAGCACCTGGGGAACGCCGAAATATCCCAGGCCCCAGGACAAGGTGGAAACGATGGTCAAAAGGCCATAGCTTCCGGCTTCTCCAAACTGGGGAACGCCGTTTACCGCCTGCTGGACGCCGGCCGCGTCCACCACCGGCGAAGCGATCTGGGTCGGCGAGAAATAGCCGGGGATCGCTTTCGCGTTTTCAATGACCACATCCAGGCCGCCCGCGGCCGCTGTCCCCAGGATAAAGATCGTGAGCAGGGCGATCACCATGACGATGGCCTGCATGAAGTCAGAGGCGCTTTCCGCCAGGAATCCGCCGATAAACGTGTAAATGACAACGAATATGGCTCCGGCGATCATCATGGAATGATAGGACGCGCCGAACAGCGTGGAAAACAGTTTGCCGCAGGTCACAAAACAGCTGGCGGCGTAAACCGTAAAGAACACCAGGATGAACAGGGCGGAAATGCCCAGGATGACTTTCCTGCCTTCATGAAAACGGTTGCTGAGAAAATCCGGTATCGTGATGGAATCTCCGGAAACGACGGAATACCGTCTGAGCCTTCTGGCCACGATGCGCCAGTTGACATACGTTCCAACGGCCAGTCCGATGGCTGTCCACATGGCGTCGGAAATACCGCACCAGTAAGCCACGCCCGGCAGCCCCATCAAAAGCCATCCGCTCATATCGGAAGCTTCCGCGCTCATGGCGGCGACCCACGGGCCTAAAGAACGTCCGCCCAGGAAATAGTTCTCCGAATTCGCCTGGGCCCTTTTGGCAAAAAACAATCCGATGCCGATAACGACCAGCATATAGGACGCCATTGCCAGAAAGATCTTCATCGTATCTGCTGACATATTTTTTCCTCCCTCGTCGCCCGTCTTCCGGGCGATAACTGGGTATTAATATATCCTGACAGCGCCGTTTTGTCAAGCTTTCCCGCCTGTTCCGCCGGTTTTCGCCCCGGTCAGGCCAGCATATCTTCCTTCTTTTCAAGGATCGCCGCCGCCCGGGCTTCTTTGCAGCAAGTGGGAGACGCGATCAGCGCCTTTGTCTTTTCCACAACGTCTTTTAAAACTTCCGGTTTCATATACATCCTCCATTCTTTCCGGACCGTTTGTCCGATATTTCCTTAATTATACCATATTTCGGGTATTCCCGGCATCTTTTCCGGTCATCTACATTTCCGTTTCCCGTCCTTTCGTTCCGCTGACGATATGATAATAGGCTTTGGAGGTGGCCCGGTAAACAAACATGTAAAAAGCCACAAAGACCAGGTAGCAGCCGGCCATGGTCAGCACGAGGAGGGTCGTGTTGGTCAGGGCGAAAAGCAGGAGCATCCGACGTATGATGGGAAAGGCGAAAACCAGATGGACGCCCGCCATGATCAGTGGCATGAAAAATACGGTCAATATCTGGGAATTGATGCTTTTCCTTATCTCCTTTCGGGTCATGCCCACCTTCTGCATGATCTCGAACCGGGACTGGTCTTCATAACCTTCCGATACCTGCTTGTAATAGATGATGAGCACAGCCGCCAGCACAAAGGAAATGCCCAGTAATATGCCCAGATAGAACAGCCCGCCGTACATCGAGTAAAAATTCGTCCGACCCGAAGCCCGGCCCTCGGTCAAAGTATGGAAAAACTCATTTTCTTCTATCCCCGCTTCCAGGGTCTGCACCCGTTCAGACAAAACCCTTTCCACCTGAACGCGGATATCGTCCGTACAATCCATGTCAAAACCATAGAACCAGTTAAGGCTCACGCTGTTGACAGACGGATCGGCGCTTTCGATCAGCCTGTCCGCCGTCTGGTCAAAATCCGGAACGAAAATGTACATGCTGGCCGTGACCTGGCCCATATCGTTCCCCATGTCCACAAGATCGTCGACCTGTTTTTTTACATCCAGCGTCAGCGCGTCCCCTACGGAAAGACTTTCTCCCGCGCGGTCCTTTCCTTTGGTGGTATAGACGAGCGCTTCCCCGCTTTCCAGCGTTTCATCCGTCCCCGTCAGCCGTTCGTAATCTTCCAGAGGGACGACGTACACCGACCACATATCGCCCACCGCGCTCAGGCTGTTCATCTCATCCGGCGGCACCAGATCGATCCGGTCGCCGGCCAGGAAGCCGTAAAAAAACATCTGCCGATAGTCCAGCACATTGTCCATGGCCGCGCCGTATTCTTCACACACGTCTTCGGCCAGTCCTCTTACCTGATCCGCGTAGCCGGATCCCAGCATATGGGTACTGCTGACCACGCTGTTCAGATTGATATCCCTCGGATAACGGGCCCGCAGGCTGTCCTCCGCGCCCATATACAGGCAGACGGTGGAAGATACCATGACCAGTACCATCGTGCAAAGGATACAGATGGACGCCAGCCCCGCTCCGTTGCGTTTCATCCGGTAGATCATGGAAGATACGGAAACAAAATGGGCCGTCTTGTAATAATACCCTTTATTTTTCCCAAGCAGCCGGCAAA
>CALWEE010000135.1 GCA_944376975.1 uncultured Lachnospiraceae bacterium | reverse complement strand
TGAAGATACCGTAGTCAAAGGTAAAACCGGATACCCGATGGAGCATGAGGCCCTGGGATGAAACTTCCATGACGACGCAGTCGCAGCCCGCGTCGACCATTTCGCGGAAATATTGCTGGACCATGTAGGATTCCGGCGTGGTGTTGGCCGCTTTGATGACTTTGTCGCCGATGATCGTTTCGATCGTTCCGATCAGGCCGGTCTTAAACCCGGATTTTTCCAGGATGGAGCGGACCATATAGGCGGTCGTTGTCTTCCCTTTTGTGCCGGTTATGCCGATGGTCTTGAGTTCTTTTGCCGGATGGCCAAAATAGGCGGCGGACATGAAGGCAAGCGCCTCGCGTGTGTTTTCCACGCGGATCATGGTCACGCCTTCGGGGGCGGGCACGTCTTTTTCAACGATGACGGCAGCGGCGCCCTTCTCGGCCACTTCCGGTATAAATTCGTGGGCGTCCCGTACAGAACCGCTGATACAGACGAATACCGAACCTTTGTCCACCTTTCGGGAATCATAGACAAGGTCGGACACTTCGGTGTCAGCGTCGCCCTGGACGCAGGTAAAATCCAGATGTTCAAGAAGTTTTGAGAGTTTCATGACGCGCTACATCCTTTCATCAAATTTGCTCGATCTCTCCGTTAAAGACTTCCACGGCGGGTCCTGTCATAAAGACCGTATTCTTCTTGCGGTCGTATTTTATGAACAGATCGCCGCCCAGAAGATGGACGCGGACCGCGTCGTCGGTCTTATCGTTCAGGACACAGGCCACGACCGATGCGCAGGCGCCTGTACCGCAGGCGAGGGTTTCCCCGGAGCCTCTTTCCCAGACCCGCATATTGATATTTTTCCGGTCAAGCACCTGGACAAATTCCGTATTGACCTGTTCCGGGAAAAGCGGATGCTTTTCAAAGGCGGGGCCAATGGCGTTCAGATCCATATGCTGAGTGTCTTCCACAAAAACGACGGCGTGGGGATTGCCCATGGATACGCAGGTCATGTGCCAGAGCATGCCATCGGTCGTGATCGGTTCATTGACGATCATGTCTTTGTCAATGCGGACAGGGATCTGGCTGCCTTTAAAAACAGGCTGCCCCATATCCACGGTCACATTCATGACTTTGCCGTTTTCAACGGAAAGATCCAGATGTTTGATGCCCGCGAGGGTTTCCAGAGTGATCTGTGTTTTATCTGTCAGATGATGATCATAGACATATTTGGCGATGCAGCGCACGCCGTTGCCGCACATCTTCCCTTCGGATCCGTCCATGTTGTACATGGCCATACGGAAATCGGCTTTGTCTGAAGGGCATATGAGGATCAGGCCGTCAGAGCCGATGCCGAAGTGGCGGTTGCTCAGCCGGACAGCCAGTTCCTCCGGGTGGCGGACGGTTTCCTCAAAGCAGTTTACATAAACATAGTCGTTGCCGCATCCCTGCATTTTTGTAAATTTCATCATGCTTCCTCCAAGATTAAAAACTTTTTCATTATTATACTATGCTTTCCGGAATAATCCAATGGATTGTTGAAAAAACAAGGCGGTACAGATATAATAAAAAGAATAAAAAGACAGTGAGCGCAAGGAGTGAGGACATGAACATATCCCGATTGTTTGAAAGCAAAAAAGTGGTTTATTCGCTGGAAGTTTTTCCTCCGAAAAAAACCACGTCCATAGATACGATCTATAATACCCTATACGGCCTCAGAGGGCTCAGGCCGGATTTTATAAGCGTGACCTACGGAGCGGGCGGGTCGCCGTCCCAGAAGCAGAAAACCTGCGAGATCGCTTCCCTGATCCGGAGCGAATACGGCATCGAGCCGGTGAGCCACCTGACCTGCGCCGGTTCCACAAGGGAAAGCATCCGGGGTGTCTTAGATCAGCTGAAAGCGTCCGGCGTATCCAATATACTGGCGCTTCGGGGCGATCTGACGCCGGAAAACGGGATCATCGATTTTGAGCATGCCAGCGACCTGGCCCGGTTCATACGGGAATATGACGCCGACTTTAACGTGATCGGGGCCTGTTATCCGGAGGGACACTGTGAAGCCGCGTCGTTGGATGAAGATATCGAAAATCTGAAAAAGAAGGTAGACGCGGGCGTGACCCATCTGATCTCCCAGCTCTTTTTTGATAATGAACAGTTTTACCGGTTTATGGACAAGATCGAGAAGGCGGGCATTAAAATACCGGTGGAAGCGGGTATCATGCCGGTGGTGAACAAGGCGCAGATCGAACGTACGGTATCCATGTGTGGCGCCAGCTTTCCGGTGAAATTCTCCAAGATGATCAATAAATACGCGGACGATCCCGCGGCGCTGAAAGACGCGGGCATCGCGTTCGCCACCGAACAGATCATCGATCTGATCAATAATGACGTTCGAGGCATCCATTTGTATACGATGAACCGGGTGGAAGTGGCGACGAAGATCACGGAAAGCATTTCCAATATACTCGCCAGCTGCAATAAGTAGACGGGAGATGTCCGATATGCTGGAAGAACTGGATAAAAGCGAGGTCCTGAGATATCTGGGATACCGACAGAACGGCCTGAACGAACGGATGGAAGCCCTGATCTCGCGCTGCGTCGAGGAGACGCTTCGCGTATGCGAGGGCAAATATATTTATAAGAGATTCCCGGCGGCCTTTACCGGACGCGGCGTGGAGCTTCCGGGAACAGGTATCTGCCTGACCGGGAAAGATATACGAAAGCATTTGGAAAACTGTCGGGAAGTCTATCTGATGTGCGCCACGGCGGGCATGGAACTGGACCGGCGGGTGCGCAAGATGATGATAAGCGAGCCGGACGCGGCGGTGGTCATGGACGCCTGCGGTATCCAGGCGGTGGAACAGATCGCGGATCAGGCGGAGGCACAGATCGAAAAGACGGTCCGCCGGGAAGGCCTGAACACGACCTGGCGGTTCAGTCCCGGATACGGGGATCTGCCTTTGGAACTTCAGAGAGATTTCCTGCGGGTTTTAGATACCCATCGGAAGATCGGCGTATCCTTAACGGAAAGTTTCCTGATGGTGCCGGCCAAATCGGTGACGGCGGTCGTCGGCGTAACGGATATCCGAAAAGATGAGCGGAAAAATAAATGCGATCACTGCGATAACCGGGAAAACTGCGGTTTCAGAAAGAGAGGAACGATATGCTAGATTTTGAGAACAGATTTATCCTGCTGGACGGCGCCATGGGGACCATGCTGCAGCAGTGCGGCGCGCCGATGGGCAAAGTGCCGGAGGCGTTGAACATCACCCATCCGGAGATCATCACCGGCATCCACCGTCAGTATATCGAAAGCGGATCCCAGATCATCTATGCCAACACGTTCAGCGCGAACCGTTATAAACTGAGCCATTGCGAGTATTCCCCGGAAGCGGTCGTTTCGGCGGGTATAGCCTGCGCGAAAGAGGCGGCCAGAGGTACGGACGCGGCGGTGGCTTTGGATGTGGGGCCGATCGGGCAGCTGATGGAACCGAACGGGCCTTTAAAATTTGACGAAGCTTACGATATGTTCCGGGAGATGATGGTATGCGGCGAACGATCCGGCGCGGATCTGATCGTGATCGAGACGAGCACGGACCTTCTGGAGATGAAGGCCGCCGTTCTGGCCGCCAGGGAAAACACCGCCCTTCCCGTCCTGTGCACGATGACTTTTGAAAAAAACGGACGGACATTTACCGGCGTGACAGTGGAAGCGGCCGCGCTGACCCTGACCGGCCTCGGCGTGGACGCGGTGGGCATCAACTGCTCGCTCGGGCCGGACGAGATCTATCCTCTGGCGAAAACGATGGCCCGGTGGACTCATCTTCCGCTGATCATAAAAGCGAACGCGGGTCTTCCGGACCTGGAAGACGGCACCTATCCGGTGACGGCGGAGCAGTTCGCGGCCCAGCTTGAAAAATACGTGGATCTGGGCGTCTCGCTGTTCGGCGGATGCTGCGGCACGACGCCGGCGTACATACGGGAGATAAAGCGTATGCTGGCGGGGTGGACGCCGGTAAAACGTCAGGTCAGCAAAAGATCCGCCGTGTGCAGCGCGACCCAGGTGGTGGAGATCGACGGCGCGCGGGTGATCGGCGAACGGATCAATCCCACGGGGAAGAAGCTGTTCAAAGAGGCATTGATAAACCATGACATCGGCTATATCCTTGCCCAGGGCATCAGCCAGACGGAGGCCGGCGCCCACATACTGGACGTGAATGTGGGCCTGCCCAAGATCGACGAGGCCGGACTGATGCGCGAAGTCGTGAAAGAACTCCAGGGCGTGGTGGACGTCCCGCTCCAGATCGATTCGTCCAGCGCGGACGTGATCGAAAAGGCGCTGCGCGTCTATAACGGGAAACCCATCGTCAATTCGGTCAACGGCGAGGAAGCGGTCATGGACCGGATCTTTCCCATCGTTAAAAAATACGGAGCGGCGGTGGTGGGACTGACGTTGGATGAAAACGGGATACCGGCAACCGCCGAAGAACGGTTCGCCGTGGCGGAGCGGATCGTGAAAAAAGCGGCCGCTTATGGCATTCCGAAAGAAGACGTCTATATCGACTGCCTGACGCTGACCGTTTCGGCGCAGCAGAAGGAAGCGGCGGAGACTTTGAAAGCCCTGGCGCTTGTCAAAGAAAAACTGGGCGTCAAGACGGTGCTCGGCGTGTCCAATATTTCATTCGGGCTTCCGAAAAGGGAATGGATCAATACATCCTTCCTCACGCTGGCCATGGCGGCAGGCCTTGACCTGCCCATCATCAATCCCAACAATGAAGCCATGATGGCGGCGGTGGACGCGTTCAACGTGCTTTACGACCGGGACAAGGGATGCAAGCGCTATGTGGATAAATACAGCCAGGCGCGAACGACCGCGCCGGCGCCTGCCGCGCGAAAAGAAATGACCCTGGATCAGGCGGTGAAAAACGGCTTAAAAGAATATGCCGGTCAGGCGGCGGAAAAACTTCTGGAGACCCTGCCCGCCATGGCGGTGGTCAACGATGTGCTCATACCGGCTCTGGATAAAGTGGGTATGGATTTTGAGACCGGGAAGCTGTTCCTTCCCCAGCTGATCCAATCGGCCACAGCGGCCCAGGCGGCGTTTGACGTGATCAAAAGAAAATTATCGGAAGATACTTCGCAGGCCCGGGTATCCAAAGGCAAGGTGGTGATCGCCACGGTCAAAGGGGATATCCA
>CALWEE010000134.1 GCA_944376975.1 uncultured Lachnospiraceae bacterium | reverse complement strand
CCATCTTTTCATATACTATATTAAAGCCATTTAAGGCAGGAGGGAAAGAAATGAAAAAGAAATTTTTCGCAGTTTTGCTGGCGGTGGCCACGGCCGCCGCGCTTTACGGCTGCGGCCCGGATGAAGGGGGCAATACCCAGACACAGGCCGGGACACAGGCGGAAGAGACTGTGAAAGAAACGGCAAAAGAGACAGAAGCGGCAGAGACAGAGGCGCCCTATGAGCGTGGGACGGTTTCAGACGCCGGTTTTGAGAGCGAATGGCTGAACATCCGGTTTACCGCGACGGAAAACGACGTAATGGCTACTCAGGAGGAGATCGACAGCCTTATGGACTCCGGAAGCGAAGTCATTGAAGAAAATACCGGAGTCGATACGAGCAGCGCGTCGCAGACGTCGGTGACGGAGATGATGGTTTCCCGGACATTGGGCGTACCCAGCATCCAGCTTCTGGTGGAGGATATTTCCGGGTACGATCTGTCTGAGGAACAGTATCTGGACACGGTAAAAGCCCAGCTTGAAGCGGTGGGCATGGGTTACACCTTCCCGGAAAGCTACGGCACGCGGTCGATCGCCGGGCAGGATCATACCGTGCTGAAGGCCGAGGCGACGTACAACGGCGTGGATATGGTCCAGGAATACGCGGTGCGCAGACAGGGCGACCGGATGATAGCCTTTGTCATGACCTGTACGCCGGATACCCAGGAGGACGCGGACGCTCTGTTTGGTCAGTTTATGGCGATCCGGTAAAAATAAAAAGGATAGGCTTTCCAATTCGGAGATATTCTGTTACAATAAAACACAGAGAGAATATTGGAGAGGGGACGGCCAATGAAAAGCTTTGATATACGTACAAAGATCTATTTTGGGGATAATGCTCTGGAGCGGCTGCAGCAGCTGCCTTACAGGAACGTGATGATCGTCGCGGATCCTTTCGTCGTGGAAAGCGGCATGATCAATCAGATCATACGCCGGCTGGAACGGGGAGGCATCCACTATACGATCTTCAAGGAAGTTGTTCCGGACCCGCCGGTGGACAAGATCGCGGCGGGCGTCCAGGCAGTCATGGCGGCCAAGCCGGAGGCGCTGATCGCCATCGGAGGCGGTTCGGCCATCGACTCCTGCAAGGGCATACGGGAATTCGCGTTAAGAATGGACGCGCTCAAAGAAAAGATACCGATGATCGCCATACCGACGACCAGCGGTACCGGTTCGGAAGTGACTTCTTTTTCCGTTATAACCGATCCGGCGAAGCATGTGAAGTATCCGCTGGTGTCCGACGACCTGCTTCCGACGGAAGCGATCCTCGATGTGGAGATGGTCCGTACGGTACCGCCGGTGATCACGGCCGATACCGGCATGGACGTGCTGACCCACGCCATCGAAGCGTATGTCAGCACCGAATATAATGAGTTCAGCGCCGCCTTGTCCGAAAAGGCGATCCAGATCATAGGCGTGTATCTGCTCCGGTCTTACCTGGACAATAACGATACCCACGCCCGTACCAAGATGCACGTGGCTTCCTGCCTGGCAGGGCTGGCCTTTAATTCATCCAATCTGGGCCTGAACCACGGCATGGCCCATCAGCTGGGGGCTTATTTCCATATCCCTCACGGGCGCGCCAACGCGATCTTGCTGCCCCATATCGTGGAATACAACAGTGAGATCACGAAGAACAGTAAGAGCCGGACTGAATATGACCATACGGTGCGCTGCTACGAGAACATCGCCCGTACGCTTGGACTGGCCAACTTTAATACGATCACCACGGTACGCGCCCTCGTCAACTGGATCCAGTTCATGATGCAGGAGATGGATATGCCGCTGTGCGTATCCCAGACAGGGAAATGTACGAAAGAAGAATATTTTGCCGCTATTGACGCCATGGCCGATTCCGCCCTGCTGGACGGCTGTACGGCGACGAATCCCCGGCGTCCCACGAAACAGGACGTGGTGGATATTTACAAAGCGATCTGGTAAAACATGGAATACATCGAAAGAGAGAAGCTGCCGCTTGCCCGGCGGCTTCTTTCGCGTTTAAGTACGCCACGGACGAAATGTTTAAGTGCGTCACGGGCGAAAGCCCTTGATTTGAAATCCCTTGACTTTTAGCGGCGGAAGGTGTAAACTTCAGTAATTGCGAATGAGTTGCAGTTGCAAATAGATTTCCGGATCGGCCGGATGAGAAAGAGGTGCGGCGAAATGCTACATGTGATCGGACATACATTGGAAGAAAGCCTACGGCTGTTTCCGTTTTTGCTGGCGGCGTATATCCTCATGGAATACGTGGAACACCATATGGGAGATAAGACGCTGCGGGCGATACAGGCTTCCGGCCGGTTCGGCCCGGTGATCGGGAGCGTGGCGGGTATCGTACCCCAGTGCGGGTTTTCCGCCATGGCGGCCAACCTGTACAGCGGCGGGATCATCACCATCGGAACGCTGATGGCCATATTCCTGTCCACGTCCGATGAAATGCTGCCGGTGTTTTTATCCTGGCAGGCTTCGCCGGCCCTGATCGGGAAGATCCTCGCCATGAAAGTGGCGATCGCGGCAGTCGTTGGATTCGCGGTGGATTTTATCTGGAGAAAAAGGTATAATCATAGAAGAGAGGAGATCCATATCCCTCATACGGGCGGGCATGATCATTGCTGCTGCGGGAACGGTATTTTCAGATCGGCCCTGTCCCATACGCTAAAGATATTTCTGTTTATCCTGATCGTCTCGTTTTGCCTGAACCTGGTCATCGAGGTGTACGGCCATGACCGGCTGGCGGGGCTTTTGATGGGACGGCCGGTGGTGGGTTCGCTTATCGCGGCTCTGGTCGGACTGATCCCCAACTGCGCGGCTTCGGCGGTGATCGCCCAGCTGTACCTGGAAGGAACACTGACGTTGGGCGCCATGATGTCCGGACTGCTGACAGCCACCGGCGTGGGCCTTGTCGTTTTATTCCGCGCCCACCGGTCGCTTTACAAGGATCTGACCATAACCCTCATGCTTTACGCCGTCTCCGTGGCGTCGGGATGGCTGATCGATATGGTCGGGATATTCGGATAGACAAGGGAGGTTTCGCCATGATCTGGCCGGAAGGCATGAAGCGGACAAAGCAAAGAGAAGACGTGTACCGGGCGCTGGAAGCTTCGGAAGGACCGCTGAGCGCTGTGGAGATATATGAAAGGCTGGAAAGGCACTATGCCATTTCCACTGTATACCGCGCTCTGGCGGCTTTTGAAAAAGCCGGGATCGTCAGCAAGTCCACGCTCATGAATACGGATACGGCGCTGTACGCCCTGAACGAAGGGGGACATCAGCATTATGCCATCTGTTTAAGATGCCACAGAAAGATCCCCATTGACGGCTGTCCCTTTGAGGACGCGTCCGGTCAAAGCGTGCCGGAAGGATTTCTTGTCACGGGACATAAGATCGAGGTGTATGGTTACTGTGAGAAATGCCGGGAAAAGGCAATGGATCAGCATATGAGAGGAGAATAGGCATGCGGGAATATTTGATCGCCGCCGCGGTATTCGGACAGGACGCGCTCACCAAGCAGATCGTCCGGGAAAAGGTGGAAAAACGGGAGGAACGGCCGCTTGCGGGCGGGAAAGTGATCCTGACGAAAGTGTACAACGATGGGGCGGCGTTGGGGCTGCTCAAAAAACATCCGGCTATTTTGAAAAACATGACGCTGTTGTCGGTCGGTTCCCTTTTCGGCGCCCTCGCCGTGATGAAAAGAGAAGGCGGCCATAAGGCGCGGCGTCTTGGCCTGGCCCTTATGCTGGGCGGCGCGGCCAGCAATGCCTATGAACGGTTCCTGTATGGAGAAGTGACCGACTATATCCGCTTTGAGGCGGGTCCCGGGAAGTTCCGTCGGCTGGTATTTAACACCGGGGATTTCGCGGTGGTCATCGGCAGTATCCTGGCGGCTTTTGGAAAGTGACCGGGAGAAAGGATACCCATGAAAGAAATAAAAACAGGACGGCGGTACGGGCGGCTTTCGCGTTATGGGTGTTTGCTGCTCCTTTGCCTGTTCCTTGAGATTTTTATATTTAATTTCAGACATTGGGAGTCTCTCGCGTTTGAGGCTCCTGTTGATTTTACGGTGACGTATGACCGCTCGTTTTCCGAAGAAGACGGGAGCTTTACATCGTCCGGGGAGGAAATGACCATTCTTTTGTCCGGAATGGACGGTGAGATCGAGAACCTGAAGCTGGACGCGGAAGGCGCCCTTTTTACGGTCCGACTGACCGTGTGGGACGAAGGGAATAGCGGAGGGAAGACGTATCCGGAAAGATCGTACCATCCGGATGTGGCGGAAGAACATTATATCCGCCTGAATCCGGCGGGACGGGTGGAAAAGATCCAGGTCGCGCTGTCTCACGCGGACGGGCAGCCGGTCACGATCCGTGAGATAAGTCTGGATCAGACCCGGCCGATCGTTTTCCGATGGGACCGTTTCTTTGTCATTGCCGCGGTCGGGCTGCTGCTCATGGCGCTGAAAAACAAGAGCAGTTTTCTTTACGCGGATACGCGGGAGAAAAATCGGGCAGGGGAGGTGTTGTACGCCCTGACTGTCGGGTGTATCGCCTTTATCTGCGTGGCCGTGATCTGCGGCAATGAGACGGCGGTGACCCAGCCCTACAGCCATCATGACCAATACGCCCGACTGGCGGAGGCGATGAGCCGGGGGCATGTGTACCTGGATACGGATCCCCAGCCATCGGAGGCGCTCATGGCCATGGAAAATCCTTATGATACTCAGGCCAGGGAAGCCGCGGACGTGGATCATTCGTGGGATACGGCCTATTATAACGGCAAATATTATGTCTATTTCGGCGTCGTCCCGGTCCTTTTTTGTTATCTTCCCTGGTATCTTCTGACCGGACAGGCGCTGCCCAATTACATGGTCATATGCCTGGGTCTGATCTTTGTCCTGACAGTCATGGCCTTTTTGATCCGTCGGCTTGCCTGGAAACTGTTCAATGGCCGGCTTCCGGCGGTCTATGTCTGGCTGTCCTTTGTCCAGCTGGCGGTGGGCGGCGCGGCGGCGGTGACGCTGCGCCAGGCTTCGTTTTACGTGATCCCCATTTTGTTCGGCCTGGGTTTTGGCGGCTTGGGCATTCTTCTTTGGACGCGGTCGTCGGAGGAACGGGTGAGGCGTCCAAGACTGTGGATCGCTTTTGGGGCG
>CALWEE010000133.1 GCA_944376975.1 uncultured Lachnospiraceae bacterium | reverse complement strand
GCTGGCTGTAGCTTGCTGGGCGTGGTCAGCCGGCTTTCGTCGGTGTTGGAAGAGCGGGTGCCGGCCATGGCGGGGATTTATATCGTGGGAAGCCTGGCGCTGATCGCCATGCACATCACAGCGGTACCGGAAGCCTTCCGTATGATCATCGTGGGCGCCTTTAACCCTAAAGCCGTGGTGGGAGCCGGAGCGGGTATCGCAGTCCGGGAAGCGATCCGGTACGGCGTGGCCAGAGGCCTGTTTTCCAACGAAGCCGGTATGGGTTCCACGCCCCATGCTCATGCCCGGGCAAAGGCGAAGAATCCCCATGAACAGGGTATGGCGGCCATGATCAGCGTCTTCATCGATACCTTTATCATCCTGAACCTGACCGTGTTCTCCATTCTGACGACCGGTGTTTTAAACAGCGGAAAAGAAGGAACGGCGCTCACTCAGGCGGCGTTCGGCACATCCTTTTCCGGATTTGGCGATATATTTGTCGCGGTCTGCCTGTTCTTTTTCGCCTTTTCCACGATCCTGGGCTGGCATTTCTTCGGACAGGTCAACGTCCAGTATCTTTTCGGCCGCAAGATGACAAAAGTCTATTCGCTGATCGTTGTCGTATTCGTTATCATCGGATCGGCTCTGAAGGTGAATCTGGTCTGGTCTTTATCCGACTTTTTCAATGGCCTGATGGTCATTCCCAATGCGCTGGCGCTTCTGGCGTTGAGCGGTACGGTCGTGCTGATCAGCAGGACATTTGACAAAAAGAAACAGTAAACGATAAAAGCAGCCGTCTCAAAACGGCTGTTTTTTCGTTCAGATAGAAAATTGTAATAGAATCCTAAGATTTGGATGGTTGAAGGAATGGCGCAAATATATTACAATAAATGACATATTTGGAAAAAGAAAGGGAAAAACAATGAAAACGATCGTATGTTTTGGAGACTCCAACACCTTCGGCGTGAACCCGGACGGAGGAAGGCATTCCCGGAAGACCCGGTGGACCGGCCGGCTCCAGGAGCTCCTTGGAGAAGACTATTATATCGTGGAGGAAGGATTGAACGGGCGGACGACCGTGTTTGAAGATCCGCTCCAGCCCTACAGGAACGGGGCGGAAGCGCTGCCCTATGTCCTCCAGACCCACAAACCCATCGATCTGATCCTGATCATGCTGGGCACCAATGACTGTAAGGCCCATTTCGGCGTGTCCGCCAAGACGATCTCAAGGGGACTGGACAGGCTGTGCCGCATGATCGTCCATTTTGACTTTGGAGAATTTAAGACGCCCGAGATCTTTATCGTGTCGCCGATCCATATGGCGCAAGGCGTCCTTAAACGCGAAGCCTCCGATTTTGATCCGGCGTCCATTGACAAGGCGGAGCAGCTGGCCGGTTATTATCGGGGCATCGCGGAAACCTATCACGCCGGCTTTTTTGACGCCGCTTCCGTGGCGGAACCGGGATCGGACGCGCTCCATATGGCGGCAGAGAGTCACGAAGCTTTGGCCAACGCCCTGGCAGACGAACTGAAAGACTGGTTTTTAAGACCGGATAAAGGTGAAGCGTAATGGGAGCCGTATTTCTTTCGCCGCTGTATATCGTGCTGAATATTTATGTCCTGTGGCGGCTCCTTCGCTGGATGAGCGCCTGTTCAAGGCATTTTGACAACCGAGCCGTATGGATCGTGGTCATCGTGCTGTACACGTTCCTGGCCACTACCGTGCTCACAGGGTTCCTCATCACCAGCGATCCGCTGCATCACTGGCTGAAGATGATCGGAAACTACTGGCTGGGCGTGCTGGCCTTTACGCTGACCGTGCTGCTTTCCTTTGACCTGGGGCGCATCATCCTGAACCATACCATATGGCGGGACAGTTTTCCGTCCCGGCGCCGCTTTGTCATAGGCGGCTCCGTCGCGGTGGCCCTGATCCTCATCCTCAGCGTGTACGGCATTGTCCATACATGGCGCGTCAAAGTGCGGGAGGAGACGCTTTATGTGGCCCAAAGCTGCGATGTGCCGGAGTTAAAGGTGGCCCTTATCGCCGACCTGCATCTGGGTTACAATGTGGGCGTCCATCAGCTGGAACAGATAGCGGAAGCGGTGGATACGGCCGATGTGGACCTGGTCGTCCTGGCGGGAGATATATTTGACAATGAGTATGAAGCGATCCGACAGCCGGATCAGGCGGCGGCTATCCTGGCCGGGATAGAGAGTACATATGGCACGTACGCCTGCTGGGGCAATCACGACGTATCCGAAAAGATCCTGGCCGGTTTTACCTTTGATTCCGACGAAATACAGGAAGAAGACGAGAGGTTCCTTGATTTCCTCGAAAGAGGACGTGTCCATCTTCTGGAAGACGAAAGCGTGCTGATCGACGACGCCTTTTATCTGTTTGGCCGAAAAGACCCGTCCAAAGCCCGTAAGATGGGCGCGGACAGACTTCCGGCCGATCAGGTCACCCAGGGGCTTGACATGGATAAACCGATCCTGGTGATCGATCATCAGCCGCTGGAACTGAAAGAGCTGGCGGCCGCCGGCGTGGATGTGGACCTTTCCGGCCATACGCACAACGGCCAGATCTTTCCGGGCAATATCATCATGAAATTTTTATGGGAGAACCCGTACGGCATCGTGGATGTGGACGGCATGTATTCCTGCGTCACATCGGGAGCAGGCGTGTGGGGACCGGCCATGCGGATCGGGACAGACTGTGAAGTCATGATCTTAAATCTCCGGTTTGACGCCCGGGAAAGCTGACGCGGGCAAGGAGGCACGGATATGTGGACGCGTAAAGACATAAAAAAACAGGCCCGTCAGACGATCCGCCGCAGTTACTGGCGGATCATCGCCGTGATCCTGATCGTGGCCTGCGTAAACGGAGACATCCGGCTGAACGTGATGGACAGCCTGGCCCGGGCCGACCTGCCTGACCGGGGCGTCCTGGCGGGGATCGTGCGCCATGTCGTCCGGTCCCAGTCGTTTGTTTACGGCTTTTTAAACGCCATGAACCAGATGATCTTCAAAAACCGGATCGGAGCAGGCGCGGTCATTCTTGCCGGCGCTTTCCTTATGTTCCTGTTCTGGTTTTTCGCGCGCAACGTGCTCAGCGTGGGACGGTGCCGTTTCTTCCTGGAAACAAGAGGCTATATGGATACGCCGGCGCGAAGGCTGGGATTCATATGGCGGCTGCGCAGGACGTCGAAAACGGCGGGGACCATGTTTTTTAAAGCGCTGTATACCGCGCTGTGGAGCCTGACCATCGCGGGCGGCATCATCAAAACCTATTCGTACGTGATGATCCCTTACATCCTGGCGGAGGATCCGGATATATCCCGCCGCGAAGCCTTCTACCTGTCCCGCCGCATGATGGACGGAGAAAAGTGGGCGGCTTTCAAACTGGATCTGTCTTTTCTGGGCTGGCAGCTGCTGGGCTGGGCCACCCTGGGACTGTGCGACTGGCTGATCGCCCTGCCGTATCGGGAAACCGCTTACGCGGAGCTGTATATCCGTCTGCGCGGAAAAGTGAGGAAGCAGCGGGTGCCGTATGCCGACCGCCTGAAAGACAAGGCACTGGATGTATCCCCGAAAACAGGGTGTTATCCGGCGGAGACCTATTTTATAAAGAGCAGCCGGCCGGAATGGCGTTTTCAGACGGATCCGAAGCGGCATTACCGTCTCCTGTCGCTGATCCTGATCTTTTTTGCTTTTTCCGTGGTCGGATGGTTGTGGGAAGAAGGCGTGCACCTGTTTATGACCGGTGAATTTGTCAAGCGGGGCACCATGGCCGGACCCTGGCTGCCCATTTACGGGGCCGGAGGCGTGCTTTCCATTTTGCTTTTGAAACGGTTGTCTGACCGCCCGGCGTGGACGTACGTGCTGACCGTCCTTTTGTGTGGGACGATCGAATACGCGTCCGCCTGGTTCCTATGGAAGACGGTCCACATGAAGTGGTGGGATTATACCGGCTATTTTGCCAATATCCATGGCAGGGTCTGCCTGGAAGGGCTGATCGTGTTCGGCCTGGGCGGATGCGCCGCCATCTACCTTTTCGGTCCGCTGCTGGACGAACTGTTTTCCCGGGTTTCCAGGCGGCTTCTGATCGTCCTGTGCGCCGTTCTGCTTTTGCTGTTCGCGGCGGACGGCGTGTATTCGATCGGTCATCCCAATACGGGGAAAGGGATCACGAAAAGCGCGTGGGAAAGTCCGGTCAAATGAAAAAACGGCCGTGAACTTCCTTTCAAAGAAGTTCACGGCCGGGCGTTTTACAGCAGTTCCACCGGAAGATCGTTCTGGCTGCGGCGGCGCGGCCGGGCGGAGAACCGGGCGACGATATCGGTTATGGTTTCACGGAGATAGGGCCGCATTTCTTCCAAAGGTGCCGGCTGTCCATTGATGATGGCGTTGCAGCCGATGCCGCCGGTCAGCTCGATAATCAGGCTGATCATGATCTCGGGCGCGTTGAAGAGATAGTCGGAATCTTCCGTATGCCGGAGGAACAGAGCCATTCCGGTGTCCGAACCGTCAGAGGAGGAGATGGATAACGCTTCGCCGAGACGGCGGCCAAGGAAACGGGTCATTGCCGAGTCGGCTTCCAGCTGGTCCAGGATCTGATCGGCCACAAAAACCATCTGCTCGCTGAAAGACATGCGGTTGTGGGCGGGGAGGGCGTTCCACGCCTGCTCAAAGACGGGATAGGCTTTGGCGGCGGTCAGCCGGTCCCTCAGATCATATTTATCGGTAAAGTAAAGATAAAAGGTGCCTTTGGCCACGCCGGCGGCTTCGGATATATCCGCGATCGTCGTCTGGGCAAAGCCTTTTTCGAGGAAAAGCCGGTAGGCGGCGTCCAGAAGGGCCGTCCGTTTTTTCTGTTTGTTCAACTCTGTTTTTTTCATGATCCGAATACTCCCTTCACATTCTATGATACGATTATACAACCAAAATGACTTTTGGTCAACGAGGAAAGGCGTATTGCGGACAGGAAAATGACGTGGTACACTAAGAGAAGCCAGACAATGACAGGAGGTAAGAGTCATGGCCAGATCAAGAAAAGACCAGATCGTACGCTGCGCGTGCCGGATCCTTCCGGGATATATCGCCATGGTCGCCTTGTATCTTCTTTACCGGTTCGGATTGTATCCGCTGTTCGGAAAGGACTGGAGTTATCCGTTGAGGCGGACGATGGAATTGTGCGCGGCCTATGGCGTCG
>CALWEE010000132.1 GCA_944376975.1 uncultured Lachnospiraceae bacterium | reverse complement strand
TTCCGATCTCGCCTGTCATCAGCCGCTTCAGGACGGCCAGACGGCGGGCCACCAAAAGATGGCTGTGTACGTCCGCGCTGTAAAAGATCACGTCCCGGGCCGGATAAAGCAGCGTGTCCCGGTCGAAAAACCGGTAGTCTTCATACAAGGCCTTCGCCCGCGTCTCGCTGTAGGTGACGATCAGCTTCAGCGGATAGTCCCGCGCGACGCTGCTCATCCAGTGGCACTTCTGGGAATCCACGCACCCGTCCACATAGGCCGGCAGTTTTCCCGTCCGTATATCCTCTTTCAGCTCCCGATATTCACTTAATGTTTCCAAAGGTCCTGTAAATAGTTTCACGACTGCTCCTTTGCCTTCTTCTTACCATTAAACCGGTTCATGGCGCCGGCGATATCGCCGTCCACGATCATTTCCACGGCCTGCGCCACCTGCCCGGCGGCTTCCCGGAGCGCCTCCCGCTCCGCTGCGGAATACCGGGACAGCACATAGTCCGCCAGGTCCCAGCCCTCCGGCTTTCCGCCTATGCCCACCTTGATCCGGGGAAATTCTGTCGTCCCCAGATGGGCGATGATGTTTTTGATGCCGTTGTGGCCGCCGGCGCTTCCTTTCGCCCGGATGCGCAGCTGTCCCACGTCCAGGCTGATATCGTCATATATGATCAGGATATGCTCCGGCTCGATCTTATAGAAATCGCGGATTTCCCGGACGCTTTCCCCGCTCAGGTTCATATATGTCTGAGGCTTGGCCAGGATCACCTTCTGCCCGCCGATCACGCCCTTGCCGATCAGCGCTTTATGCTTGCGCGTATCCACCGATACGCGGCAGGCGTCGGCCACCGCGTCCAGCATGTCAAAGCCCACATTATGGCGGGTATGGCTGTAATTTTTCGTCGGGTTTCCCAGACCTACGATCAGATACATGATTCTCACCTTCCTTTACTGTCCGGTAAAGCATACTCTTTCCCCGTTTTTTTGTCAAGGCGGGACTTTGATCGAAAGGGACCGGCCCGCCCGCGCCGCCAGGCGCGCCCAAAAAACTGCCGCTTTGGCAGCCTGTGGCCAAAGCGGCAGTTTTCCCTCTTTTTATCTGCGCGTATACCGCGTCAATACTCACGCGTACGCTACGGTTTCATTTTCCAAAACAGCGCTTTCGTACTTCTGAAGGATGACAGCCTGGATACGTTCCCGCGTCTCCGAGTTGATCGGATGGGCGATATCCCGGTATTCCCCGTCAGCCGCCTTCCGGCTGGGCATGGCGATGAACAGCCCTTTCTCGCCTTCGATGACCTTGATATCGTGGACAACGAATTCATTGTCCAGGGTGATCGATACGACCGCTTTCATCTTTCCTTCTTTTGTAACTTTACGCACTCTGACATCTGTGATCTGCACACTGCTCCCCCCAAGTTCTAAAGAATATATCTGTCGTTCCTCTCGTCTACGATGCGGACGCTTCCCGCTTCCCCGATATAGGAAGAATTGGCGCGTATCGTATCGCGGCTTTCCACGATACAGTTTTCGATCACTGTATTGTCGCCGATATAGACGTCGTTAAGGATAATGGAATTCTTAATGACACAGTTGTTGCCCACGTATACTTTCTTGAACAGTATCGTGTTCTCCACATAGCCGTTAAGAATACATCCGCTGGATATCAGCGAATTGCGGATATCGGAACCCGGATTGAACTTGGCCGGCGGCAGATCTTCTACTCTTGAGTAGATGCCCGGATATTGTCTGAAGAAGTAATCCCTTACTTCCGATTTCAGGAAATCCATGTTCGTCTTATAATAGTCGTCGATCATGGCGATGTTGCTCCAGTAGCCTTCCAGCTTATAGCCGAAGATCTTCTTCACGTCTTTATAACGGATCAGGATATCCTGTACGAAATCGTTCCTGCCTTCGTCATGGGCTTTCTGGATCAGCTCCATGAGGAGACGGCGGCGGATCACGTAAACGCCCGCGGAGATGATGTTCGTCTGGGCTACGAGGGGCTTCTCCTCAAAGTTGACGATCCTGCCCTCGTCGTCCATCTTGACGATACCGAACCGGGAAAGGCCCGGCGTATCTTCCGGCATCTCTTTGCATACGACGGTGATGTCCGCCTTTTTGTCAATGTGGTACTCCAGTACTTTATTGTAGTCCAGCTTGTAAACACAGTCGCCGGATGTAATGATCACATACGGTTCATGGCAATGTCTCAGGAAATCCAGATTCTGATAGATGGAATCTGCCGTTCCCAGATACCATGAGCTGTTGTCTGCCGTGATCGTGGGCGTCAGCACGAACAGACCGCCCTGCTTCCGTCCGAAATCCCACCATTTGGATGAATTCAGATGCTCGTTCAGCGAGCGGGCGTTGTACTGGGTCAGCACAGCCACTTTCTGAATGTGGGAATTGCTCATATTGCTCAAAGCAAAATCGATGCAACGATAGCTTCCGGCCATCGGCATCGCCGCGACCGCCCGCTTTCTGGACAATTCGCCCATACGGTTGTTCGTTCCGCCTGCTAAAACCATACCTACTGCTCTCATCACATCTCACCTGCCTTAATGATATATTGTCCGCCCGCGAGCACGCCGTCCGGATAGTCTTCCGGAGCGGTCTTTCCGTCGATGGCCGTATTCTTGCCGATCTTCACGTCGGAAGGTATGGAGGAGTTTTCCGCGATCGTCGCCAGGTCAAAGGCGTACACCTTCGGATTGAGGGCGCTCTTCGCGAATTCGCCTACTCCAAACTCAACATTGTCTCCGATCTCAACGCGTTCCGCGATGATCGCCTTGTCCACCTTGCAGTTCTTGCCGATGGACGTTCCCCGCATGATGATCGAATCTTTCACGACCGTTCCTTCGCCGATGTGGACGCCGGAACCGATCACGCTGTTGTAAACCTCTCCGTGGATCTCGGAACCTTCGCCGATGATACAGCGCTCTACCTTGGAATCCTGAGCGAAATACAGAGGTGTGATGATATCGTTGTTGGTATAGATCTTCCAGAATTCTTCATAAAGATTAAATTCGGGAATGATGTCGATCAGCTCCATGTTGGCTTCCCAGTAGGAACCCAGCGTGCCCACGTCTTTCCAGTAGCCGTTGAACTCATACGCGTAGCAGTTGTGGTCACGATTATGGATGTACGGGATAACGTGCATGCCGAAATCGCATCCCGGCTGGTCTTTAAGGGTGATCAACGCTTCTCTGAGGATGCTCCAGTTAAAGATATAGATACCCATGGAAGCCAGGTTGCTGCTCGGCTTCTCCGGTTTTTCCTCAAACTCTTTGATGTTCCCCTTGTCGTCCGCTACGACCACGCCGAAACGGCTGGCCTCCTCCCACGGCACCGGCATGCAGGCGATCGTCACGTCCGCCTTCCGGGACTTATGGAAGTCCAGCATGACCTGATAATCCATCTTGTAAATATGGTCGCCGCCCAGGATCAGGACGTACTCCGGATTATAACTTTCTATGTATTCCAGGTTCTGGAAGATCGCGTTGGCCGTACCGGTATACCAGTCCGAGTTCGAGCTCTTCTCATAAGGCGGGAGCAGCGTCACGCCGCCGTTATTTCTATCCAGATCCCACGGAATACCGATCCCGATATGCGTGTTCAGTCTCAGATGCCTGTACTGTGTCAGGACACCGACCGTGTCAATGCCTGAATTGATGCAGTTACTCAACGGGAAGTCGATGATCCTGTACTTGCCGCCAAACGCAACCGCCGGCTTGGCTACATTGGCAGTGAGCACGCCTAACCGGCTTCCCTGTCCGCCAGCCAAAAGCATGGCTATCATTTCCTTCTTAACCACGTAATCACCTCTTGCTGTTTATCTCTATGATTCAATCATTATACCACTTTCGCCCTGAAAAGTGAACAGTTTTTACTAATATTCTTGAATAAATTACCAAAAAATGTGTATTTTTCCGACATTTTTGGACATGTGCCCGTTTTCATTTCCAAATTTTACACAATTTTAACATAAAATGTTTGTGCATTTTGTCACACTTTTGTTTTTATCCCCGAAAGTTCCCGGACCGGGCAAAAACGGGCTGTTTTTTCCGAAAGTCTTTTATTTTCCGAAAAAAAACGGTATAATAAGGAAAATACCGGAAAGCGGCGGAAAAGCTTTCCATAATATACACCATAGCAGGGAGTGTCCACGACATGTATAAAGTTGATTTTGACCGTCCGATACATATCCATTTTATCGGTATCGGCGGCATAAGCATGAGCGGCCTGGCTGAAGTCCTTCTGGAAAGAGGGTTCACGGTCAGCGGTTCCGACATGAAACCATCACCGATCACCGAAAAACTCGAGGCCCACGGGGCCGTCATCCATTACGGGCAGCGCGCCGAAAATATCACCGACGACATCCAGCTGGTCGTCTACACGGCCGCCATCCATCCGGACAACCCGGAATATAAGGAAGTCCTTGCCCGGAACATCCCCCATTTTGACCGGGCGGAGCTGCTGGGCCAGATCATGTCCCACTACCGCAACGCCATCGCCGTTTCCGGCACCCACGGGAAGACGACCACCACGTCCATGCTGTCCCTCATCCTGTTGGAGGGCAACTGCGATCCCACCATATCCGTCGGCGGCATCTTAAAAGACATCGGGGGCAATATCCGGGTCGGCCGTTCGGAGAATTTTATCACCGAAGCCTGCGAATACACCAACAGCTTCCTCAAGTTCGATCCCCGTATCGTCCTCATCCTGAACGTGGAAGAAGATCATATGGATTTCTTTAAAGATATCGACGACATCCGTCATTCCTTCCGCCGGTTCGCCGAAAAGCCGGGCAAGGACGGGGTCGTGATCATCAACAAAGATATCGACGATGTGGAATACTTTACCGCCGGCCTTCCCAGCCGGGTCATCACCTACAGCCTTAACAAGCCGGCCGATCTGACGGCAGAAAACATCACCTACGACGAACACGCCTGCGGCAGCTTCGATCTCGTGATCGGCGGAAAGAACATGGGGCGCTTTAAGCTGAGCGTTTCCGGCGTCCATAACATATCCAACGCCCTGGCCGCCATCGCGGCCGCCATGGAACTGGATATATCTATGGAAGATATACGCGGGGGCCTGGCCGCTTTTACCGGCACCGACCGTAGGTTCGAGTATAAGGGCGAGATAAACGGCGTCACCATCATCGACGACTACGCCCATCATCCCACCGAGATCGCGGCCACCCTGAAAGCGG
>CALWEE010000131.1 GCA_944376975.1 uncultured Lachnospiraceae bacterium | reverse complement strand
AATACGGCCAAATACGTCAAAAAGAAAGACAATGAAACGGCTTTTTTCCAGATCAACATGGAAGCGGCGGCGGAGATCCTCCGACAGATCCGGCTGCGCAACCTTTCCGGGATGATCATCATCGACTTTATCAGCATGAACGAGACCGAACATTACAGGAAACTTATGGAATATATGCGGGAAGGATCCCGAAAAGATCCGGTCCAGGTCAACTGTATCGACATTACCGGGCTGGGGCTTTTTGAACTGACGCGGAAAAAAACGCGGCGCCCGCTTTTTGAGCAGGTGAAGTCCCATGACTGAAAAACAATTTCAACGTATATTTGAGTGGGCAAAAAAAACGCCCGGGCGGAAGAAGCGGATCCTTTTTCTGGATAAATGGCTCCCCTGGGCGGTCGCGCTGATCTTTGCCTGTTTTTCGGCGATCTGTCTGTTTAAGGGCGTTCCTTTGGACCGGCTGTGGCTTCGGCCGGCCTTATGCTTTGTAACGGTCAGCCTGCTGCGGATCGTCTTTGATAAGGAACGGCCGTATGACCGGGTGGGATTTCGGCCTCTGGCTGATTTTACGCCCGGGAAGGGGAAAAGCTTTCCAAGCCGGCATACCGCCTGCGCGTTTGCCATTGGCTTTTCCGTTCTGAAACTGTCGCTTTTGTGGGGGATCCTCTGTCTGGCGGCGGCGTTTTTGATCGGATGCCTGCGGGTTATCTGCGGTCTGCATGATCCCCAGGATGTGTTTGGCGGTGTTCTGTTCGCTATTGTTTTTGAAATTTTTTAATTTTTTTATTCTGTTTTCAGAAATTATTCCCTTTTTCACGCAAATGTGCTATAATGATAAAAAATCGTTGACCCATGATGAAAAGGGGGGTTATATATGGCTGAAAACTATGTGATCACCATTGGACGTGAATATGGAAGCGGCGGCCGGGAGATCGCCGAAAAGCTGGCGAAGAGCCTGGGAATATCTTTTTATGACAAGAATCTGATCAACAAAGTGGCTGAAAAGACCGGATATCAGGTGGATATCCTGGATAAGGCCGATGAAAAAGCGGCTCATCCGTTGTTTTCCGCTTACAACATCCCGCCGGGACTGGATGTGGGAACGATAAACGACAGGCTTTTTTCCTGTCAGTCCTCCATCATCAAGGAGCTGGCGCAGAAAGAGTCCTGCGTCATCGTCGGACGGTGCGCCGATTACGTGCTCAGAGACATGAACAATGTGCTGAACGTTTTCATACAGGCGCCCATGGAGGCCCGCATCGCCCGGATCATGGATCGTTATCTTATCGATGTTCCCAATATAGCGAAAAAGGAGATCCAGCGGGAAGACAAGATCCGGCGCAGCTATTATCAGTTTTACACCGACCGGAAATGGGGCGGGAACCTGGGACACCATCTGGTGATCGACAGCAGCGTCCTTGGCGTTGACGGTACGGTGGATCTGATCCGCTATATGGCGGGAAAGCGTTTTGGACTGTAATATAAGAAGAACGGCGCGGCCGTTCTTCTTTTCCGCTTCAGGAGGAGGCGTTTGTCCGCCGGGATATTTCCCCGCGTCAAATATTTTGTCAATATATGGCCAATAAATCCTTGACACAGAAGAAGGCGCATGCTACACTAATTTAGTGTGCCGCACAGCGAGGTTTAAGCATCTGCCGGGCAGATCACCGAAGCTGGCGAGTTTATTTAATAGGAGGTGCCCTATGTACGCGATCATTGCAACAGGTGGTAAACAGTACAAAGTATCTGAAGGCGACGTGATCTTCGTTGAAAAACTTGGAGCGGAAGCCGGACAGTCCGTTGTATTTGACCAGGTTCTTGTTGTAGGCGGTGACGAGACAAAGATCGGCCATCCGACAGTAGAAGGAGCGAAAGTATCCGCGACTGTTGTGGACAACGTAAAAGGCAAAAAGGTCATCGTTTACAGATATAAGAGAAAAACCGGTTATCATAAGAAAAACGGCCACAGACAGGCGTATACGAAGGTTAAGATCGACGCGATCAATGCCTGAGATATATGATCACGGTAACTGTGCGCAGGGACAGACAGGGACGCCTGCGGGGCTTTTCTTCCAGCGGACACGCGGGATATGACGAATATGGACAGGATATCGTGTGCGCCAGCGTATCGGTGCTGGTGATCAATACGGTCAACGCGTTATCCGCCCTCACATCCGATGTGTTTGAACTGGAAACTTCCGAAGAGTCCGGCAATATCGACGTGGCTTTTTCCCGTGACCTGACGGAAAAGGGAGAGGCGCTCGTCCGGGCGATGATCCTTGGCCTGGAAAGTATTCAAAAGGAATATGGTAATAAGTATATACGTGTGATCTTCAAGGAGGTGTAGACCATGTTGAAAATGAACCTTCAGTTATTTGCTCATAAAAAAGGTGTTGGTTCCACAAAGAACGGCCGTGACTCCGAATCCAAAAGACTCGGCGCGAAAAGAGCTGACGGACAGTTTGCCAAAGCGGGTAATATCCTGTACAGACAGCGTGGCACAAAGATCCATCCGGGTCTGAACGTGGGACGCGGCGGTGACGATACATTGTTTGCCTTATCTGACGGCATCGTAAGATTCGAGAGAAAAGGCAGGGACAAAAAACAGGTATCTGTTTATCCGGTAGCTGCAAACGAATAAGAGATAAAAACAAGGCGACTTCAGATGTAACAGTTTGAAGTCGTTTTTTTGAATCCGCAGCGGAATGTAAGAGAGGTGACAGCTGTGTTTGTAGATAAAGCGAAAATATATGTACGGTCCGGCAAGGGCGGCGACGGCCATGTCAGCTTCCGGCGCGAACTGTTCGTGCCCGCAGGCGGCCCGAACGGCGGTGACGGCGGAAAAGGCGGCGATGTGATCTTTGTCGTGGACAAAGGCCTGAACACCCTTTCCGATTTCAGGCATATCCGAAAATACGCGGCCGGAGACGGTCAGCCGGGCGGCAAAAACCGCTGCCACGGTTCCGACGGAGAAGATATCGTGATCAAAGTCCCGGAAGGAACGATCATCAAAGAGGCGGAAACCGGTCTGGTCATCGCGGATATGTCCGGCGAAAATGACCGGATGATCCTGCTGAAAGGCGGGAGAGGGGGAAAGGGCAACCAGCATTACGCGACGGCGACCATGCAGGCGCCCAAATACGCCCAGCCGGGACAGCCGGCAAAGGAACTGACCTTGCTGCTTGAGCTGAAGGTGATCGCCGACGTGGGGCTTGTCGGTTTCCCAAATGTGGGGAAATCCACTTTCCTTTCAAGGGTGACCAATGCCCGCCCGAAGATCGCCAACTATCATTTTACCACGCTGAACCCGAATCTGGGCGTGGTCGATCTGGACGGGGCGGAAGGTTTTGTCATCGCGGATATCCCCGGGATCATCGAAGGCGCGTCAGAAGGCGTGGGCCTTGGACATGAATTTCTCCGGCATATCGAAAGGACCCGGGTGCTGGTCCATATCGTTGACGCGGCCGGCGTGGAAGGCCGGGATCCCATCGACGATATAAGAAAGATCCAAAGCGAACTGAAAGCCTACGATCCGGAACTGCTCGATCGTCCGCAGGTGATCGCGGCCAATAAGATCGACGCGCTCTATGACGGGGCGGACGACGACGCGATCACGCTGCTGAAAGAAGCGTTCGAGCCGGAGGGAATAGAAGTCTATCCCATTTCGGCTGTCAGCGGAGCGGGCGTCAAGCCGCTTCTTTACGCCATCAGCCGTCTGCTCAAAGAGACAGAACGGGAGCCGGTCGTGTTTGAACGGGAATATTTCCCGGAAGAGGAAGAAGAAACCCTGCCTTATACTGTATCCAAAGCGGAGGACGAGGAAAACGTCTATCTGGTGGAAGGCCCCCGCATTGAACGGATGCTCGGATATACCAACCTGGAGTCGGAAAAGGGCTTTGACTTTTTCCAGAAGTTCATGAAGGACAACGGCATACTGGATGAGCTGGAAGCGCTCGGCATAAAGGATGGCGATACGGTGCGGATATATTATCATGAATTTGATTATTACAAATGATCGGGAGGATGCGTATGTATATTAAAACAAGTAAACAGCGGGCTTATCTGAAAAGCCTCGCCATGAAACTCGATCCGGTCTTCCAGATCGGCAAAGCGAGCCTGACGCCGGAGGTGACCCAGGCTGTGGATGAAGCTTTGGCGGCCCGTGAACTGATCAAGATCGCCGTGCTCCAGAACTGTACCGACGATCCGAGACAGATCGCGGCCTATCTTGGCGAAAGGACCCATTCGGACGTGGTCCAGGTCATCGGGAAAAAGATCGTCCTTTACAGAGAGGGCAAAGACAAGCGCAAAAAGATCGAGCTGCCCTGAAAATGACGCTGCCGGAAGGCGCAACCGAAAAACAGAGGATCGTTCAAATGAAAGAGAGTAGAACAGAAAAGAAGCGTATAGGCATCATGGGCGGTACATTCAACCCGATCCATATAGGCCATCTTCTCCTTGCTGAAACGGCCTATCGGGAATACTGCCTGGATGAGGTCTGGTTCATCCCGGCTTCGGATCCGCCCCATAAAGCGGGACAGAAGATCGCGCCTTACGCCGACAGGGCGGAAATGACCGGCCTGGCCATAAAAGATATCGACTATTTCCGGCGTTCCGACATCGAAACGGAACGAAAAGGCTACAGCTATACATCGGAGACGCTGGCCTGCCTTCATGAGAAATATCCGGATTACGCGTTTTATTTCATCATGGGCGCCGATTCCCTGCTGCAGATCGAACAGTGGCATGAGCCGGGAAAAGTATTGGAGCAGGCGACGGTGCTGGCTTCGGGGAGAGGCCATCAGCCCATGGATAAACTGAAGGAGCAGATCGCTTACCTGAGGTCGAAATATGACGGCGACGTGGACCTGATCCATATTCCGGAGGTGGATATTTCTTCGGCCCTCATACGGGAAAAGATCGCCAACGGCCATTCTGTCCGTTTTATGGTGCCGGACGCGGTGTATCATTATATTGAGGAACATAAGCTGTACGCGGATGAAGATGAAAAGGAAAGGGACTGACCATGGGAGAGAAGAGACTGGAAGATATACGGCGGGAACTGGAGATGTGCCAGAGTCCATCCCGTTTTATCCATACGCTGGGCGTGGAGTATACAAGCGCCTGTCTGGCCATGGCCCATGGCGGCTGCGTGGCGGACGCCCGGCTCGCCGGTCTTCTCCACGACTGCGCCAAGCAGCTGGACGCGGCGGAGCATCTGGCGGAGG
>CALWEE010000130.1 GCA_944376975.1 uncultured Lachnospiraceae bacterium | reverse complement strand
GCCTGAAGGGATTCGAACCCCCGACCCACGGCTTAGAAGGCCGTTGCTCTATCCAGCTGAGCTACAGACTCACAGTGAATGATATATCTTACCGGACCGCCATATATGACGCCGGCTTCTATGAACATGTGCAGCGGGTGATGGGAATCGAACCCACGTATCCAGCTTGGAAGGCTGGTGTTCTACCATTGAACTACACCCGCAAGATCGGGGTGACAGGATTTGAACCTGCGACCTCTTGATCCCAAATCAAGCGCTCTAGCCAAGCTGAGCCACACCCCGCAACTCGGCGAAGCGCACGCAAATTCTTTCCTCGCCCGTAACGCAAAACATATTATAGTATAAAGGTTTCCCTTTGTCAACCTATTCTTCCAGAAATTTGAGCGTGAAGGCGATCTCCCCCGAATCGTCCACATCCATCACGATATACGACGGTCTTCGGTCCGCCTGCCGCGGATAGGTCAGGCTTCCCGGATTGATGATCGTGATCCCGCCCTCCTCATCGATGCAGGGTCTGTGGGTATGGCCATAGATGGCGATCTTGCACCGCCGTTCCCGGGCGGCCATCTTCAGGCGGAGCATGCCGTAGTTGACGCCGTATTTGTGGCCGTGGGTCATGAAGATCCGGTATTTGCCGAACTGGACGACCGCTTCCATGGGCGCCGTGGTAAAATAGTCGTTATTTCCCGCCACCATGGTCACCGGGCAGGGCGCCGTATTCTCGATCATGTGCTCGCTGCCTTCCAGATCGCCCAGGTGCAGCATCCAGCTTATGTTTTTCTCTCTTTCCAGCACTTCCATCAGATTATCGTTATACCCGTGGGTATCGCTGACAACTAATATACGCATCGCATCCTCCATCTCACAGCAATGACCGGATCTGTTCTTTCATCGCCTGAAGGGCTTTCCCCCTGTGGCTGACCTGATTTTTCCGCTCCGGCGGCAGCTGAGCCGTCGTACAGCCAAATTCCGGTACATAAAATATGGGATCGTATCCAAAACCGTTTTCCCCCGCCGGCGAATAGCCTATGCGTCCCTCGATCGTGCCGCGGCATGTCTTTGTCCCGCCCTCCGGCAGGGCCGCCGCGATCACGCAGACAAAACGGGCCGTCCGTTTTTCATCCGGCACGCCGTCAAGGCGCCGGATCAGATGGGCGTTTTTGATATCGTAAGACGTATCTTCTCCCATATACCGGGCGGAATAGACGCCCGGCTCCTTATTCAGCCAGTCGATCTCCAGGCCGGAATCATCGGCAAGGACTATGGCTTCCCGAAACGCAGAAAGCGCCGACCCTTCTCCGGCCGCCCGGATATGGTCACGGATCGTTTCCGCTTTGATGCGGGCGTTTTCTTCAAAGGTTTTCCCGTCTTCCACGATATCCACGTCCATACCGGCTTCTTTCATGGAAAGGACTTCCATCGGAAGATCGGCCAGGATCTGGCGGATCTCCCGCATCTTGCCTTCGTTTGACGTGGCGAAAATGATCTTTTTCATCACTGTTCATTCCTCTCATCTGTAAATGCTTTCAGGCAGACATTGCACTGATACTCCTGTTCCGAGGACGCCCACGCGCCCGCGTCCGCGCTTATAAACCCCCGGCCGTCGCGGATATCCGCTGTTTCCGTCAGTTCACTGGCCCGATACTCGATGGCGGCCGGATAAGCCGCGTCCCGGGTATCGATATCCACGATCACCGCGTAATCGGTCCCTTCCTTCAGGACGATATCTTTCTCGATATCCACTGTATAATATCCCGATTCCGCGAGCCAGCCGCTGCCCAGGTAGATCCGGCCGTCCAGTCCGGTCTCGTCGGTATATTCCGGGACCACGTACAGATCAAAGCAGGTATCGGCTCCTGTGGCGTAAAAGCCCACCGCCCGGAGGGTCTGTTCGGATCCGGCCGTATAGACATTGGCGAACCAGGCTTCTGACTGATCGTACCCGACCGACCCGACCCAGCCCAGCCGGTCCGTCTGGAATATATGGTCATAATTATCCGTATCGTCAATACGGGTATAGCAGATGTTGGTCTTCCCGATATTGGCGTCTTCGTAGGAAACGTAAAAATAACCGCCATCGGCAAAATCCGTTCCCCAGCTGTTCCGGCATATGAACGCGCCGTCAAGGCCCGGCCGGCTGGCGAACCGGTCCGCGGAAAATGTATCGTCCCATCCCACGATCACCACGTCGTGATTGGGCTTTTCATCTCCCGCATAATAGTAGGAACCGTTTTCCGGGTCATAGTCGCCATTGGATTCATACGGACTGGATATGGACAGATACAGCGAACTCTCCACGCCCCCGTCTTCCATTACGTGCCGCTTAATGGACGCCAGATCTTTTTCGGCCGGCATGACCGCTTCCTGCACGTGGGCGACCGGTCCGGCTTTCGGATCGGTCACGCCGTCTCCGTAAGGATCGTCCGCTTCCGGTACCGGCCCGTTCCAGCCGGCCAGATAGGCCAGCGCCATATTGTAGTCGCCGCCGTCTCCGGAGGCGATATTAAACCCGTTGTTCATGGTCATATGATCCACGGAAAGGATCCAGTCCGCGCCCCGTCCGGCAGACGATTCCAGCGCGGCCAAAGCCGCGAAGGCCCAGCAGGTTCCCATGTCCCCCTGGCTGCGGACCGGCGTGAGCGCCGTCTCTTCCCGAAGATCGAAAGTTTCCGGAAGGATATTCTCTGTCCGCTGTTTTTCAAAGACCATTTCTTCCGTATCTTCCCGCCAGGCGGCGTCATAGCCCAGGGCAGACGCGGACGCGGTCACATCCAGCGCGTACCTTCCGGTCTGATCGTCCAGGGCCGTCACATCATCCAGCCGGATATCATTGACCCGCGCCCCGCCCGCGCCGTCAGGAAAGACCCGGGCGCCGAATATTTTCGCCGCGGCCGACATATCCATCATCAGGTGCATATCCGAAGACAGGTACATGTCCGCGAACGTCTCCGGATCGTCGCTTTCGCCAACGGAAAGGAAGGTCCGTCCATCCACCGTAAGGGTGAACCCCCGTTCATTGATACGGGACGCCTGGGCGCCGCCGTGATGGCCTTCCCCGGCCGGGACCGTTTCCTTGAGCGAAGCGGCTCCCGACGCCAGATGACAGGCCAGGCCTGCCGCGCAGACAAAGACCAACACCCATGCCCGTTTTTTAATCCGCCTCAATGCCTTCCTCCTGTTTTTTCTTTTTCGGCGGACGCGGACCCATAAACTGATAGCAGTACGTCCGTATCATGCCGTTATATATCTTCCGGTTTTTATCCGCTTTGCGGCCCATGTATTTTTCCGCCTCGTCATACGATGTGAGCACGAAACAAGACCAGGAATCCAGCCGGGCGAACCCTTCCCCAAGCTGCCTGTACAGCGCCGGCAGCGCTTCCCGCTCTTCCAGCCGTTCGCCATACGGCGGGTTCGTTATGATAAAGCCGTATTTTTTCGGATGGCTCAATTCACTGACCGGGCGCTGCTGCAGATGGATCAGATGATCCACGCCGGCTTCCCGGGCGTTCTCCCGGGCTGACCGGATGACGTCCCCATCGATGTCATAACCCTGGATATCCATGGCCACGTCTTTCCGGATCCGGTCGTAGGCTTCATTGACCTGATCGTACCACACTTTCCGGGGCAGCAGGTTTGTCCACCCTTCCGCCGTAAACTCCCGGTTCATCCCAGGCGCCATATCGGCCCCGATCATCGCCGCTTCTATGGGAAATGTACCGCTTCCGCAGAAAGGATCCACAAGGATCCGGTCCCTGTTCCAGGGCGACAGCAGCAATATGGCCGCAGCCAGTGTCTCCGACACCGGCGCTTTCCCCGTCAGCCGCCTGTAGCCCCGTTTATGCAAAGATTCCCCGGAAGTATCCAGGGCGATCGTCACTTCATCTTTATAAATAAATACCCGTATCGGATACGCTTCACCGTCTTCCGGAAACCAGCTGACATGGTACGTCTGCCTAAGCCGCTCCACAACAGCCTTCTTCACGATCGACTGGATATCCGAACTGCTGAAAAGCCGGCTCTTCGCAGTCGAAGCTTTCTTCACCCAGAACTTTCCGTCCTCGGGAAGATAGTCCTCCCAGGGGATCTTCTTTACCGATTCAAACAGTTCATCAAACGTTTCCGCTTTAAACCGGCCAACGCAAAAGAGGATCCGTTCCGCCGTCCTCAGAAAGATGTTCGCCCGGGCAATAGCCGTGATATCTCCCGAAAATGTGACCCGGCCGTCATCCACACGGCTGATCGGGTAACCCAGATCGGTCAGTTCTCTTTTCAGGACCGCTTCCATCCCAAAGTGGCACGGCGCGACAAATTCATATTTTCGCATGGTCTCTCTCCTTTTTCCCAGTTCTTCTATAGTATATACTCTTTCATACGCTCCCGCAAGAACGGGCCGTAAATTTTCCGTAATGCACAAAAGTGTCAGGATTTTTCAAGGATCCCTCGATAAGATTCCATACCGCCGCCCACGCTGAGCACCCGATAGCCCATCCGGGCAAGCCGTCTTCCCAGGGTCAGGCTGGCCGAACCTCTGTCGCAGCACAGCACGATGGCCGCGTATCCGGACAGCCGGGGCGAAGACAGATCGAACGTTCCGAAAGGCATGTTCACGGCCCCCGGGATATGCCCCCGGCGATACGCCGCTTCGTCCCTTATATCGATCAAAAGCACCGGCCTGTGCCGGGTATATTCATAAACGTCCGCGGGCGAGATAAAATTCAGGCTCATGTCCGCTTCCCTTTTCCTGTTCATTCTTACATTCAGTTTATGCTTTTTCCCGCTTTCCGTGACCAGGGGCAAAAAAACCGCCGGGATAAGGCTTTCCTGCCTTTTCCCGGCGGTTTTGTCCAAAGTTCTATAAGCTGACTTCGGCAGCCGTTCCGGCTGTCTGTCCCAATGTCACATTGGCAAATACCTGATCCACTATGGAATCGTCCACGTTCGGGGCTTCCTGATAGCCCATCGCGCTGACTTCGCAGATCAGTTTGGTCCCATCCTGCACTTCGATCCATATGTAATAATCGACGCAGGGGCTGTCGCCCATGAAGACGTAATCCAGACGGAACCAGGATACTTCATAGCTTCCCACCGTCTTTGTCTGGATGTCGCCTTCCACGATATCCGTATAATCCTCATCTTCCTGCATATAACTTAAACTGCTCACATCCGCCTTGACGTCGTCCGTAGCCCAGAAAGAATAGGTCAGATCGGTGTAATCTTCATTCTGGAAGGAAAGCATGGTATCCGATCCATA
>CALWEE010000129.1 GCA_944376975.1 uncultured Lachnospiraceae bacterium | reverse complement strand
AAACGGTGGTCCTTGGCAACGTGGGGCTTCCCGGCGAATATGTGGGCCCGCCGGATCAAGATATCCCCTATGGTTATTTTACAACGCTGATCGTGAAAAAGGGAGGACTTTGATGATCTATTTTATCGGAGCCGGACCGGGCGATCCGGAACTTATGACGATCAAGGGCAGACGCCTTATAGAAGAAGCGGATGTGATCATCTACGCGGGATCGTTGGTCAATGAGCAGGTGCTGGCGGGAAGGAAGCCGCGGGCGGCGGTCCATAACAGCGCGTACATGGCGCTGCCGGAAGTGATCGAAGTCATGGAAGCGGCGGAAAAAGAAGGAAAGATGACGGCGCGGGTCCATACCGGCGATCCGTCCATATATGGAGCGATAAAAGAGCAGATGGACGCTTTGGATGAAAGGGGCATAGCCTATGAAGTGGTACCGGGCGTCAGCTCGTTTGTCGCGGCGGCGGCCGCGCTTAAAGCGGAATATACCCTTCCGGGCGTGACTCAGACCGTGATCCTGACGCGGGCGGCCGGACGGACGCCTGTCCCGGATGGGGAAAGCCTGAAAGAACTGGCGGTCCACCGGGCGACCATGATCATATTTTTAAGCGTGGGCCAGATCGAAAACGTGGCGGCCGCGCTGGCGGAAAGTTATGGATGGAAAACGCCGGCGGCCGTGGTCTACAAGGCCAGCTGGCCGGAAGAAAAGATCATCCGGGGCACGCTTGAAGATATCGGTGAAAAGGTGAAAAAAGAAGGCGTTAAAAAGACGGCCCTGATCGTCGTGGGCGATTTTCTCGGCAGCGACTATGAACTGTCCCGGCTGTACGATCCTTCTTTTGAAACCGGATATCGGAAAGCGTCCCGGTGACAGGGCGTATTTTACTGGAAGACGAACTGTGCTATACTGAGAGCATGCGTTGTTTTTAAAAGAACGGAGGCGGGATGATGGATCGGCAACTGACAGAAAAGGTGCGAAAAGAGCTGGAAGGCCTGCGGGAGGAAGATTACCGGGCTTTTCACAGCAGCCTCATACCGGGGAAAGAAAACATATTGGGCGTGCGTGTCCCGAAACTTCGTCAGATAGCCAAAAGGATCAGCCGGGAAGAAAACTGGCGGGCCTATCTGGAGGCGGCGCCGTCCGTGTATTATGAGGAGGAAATGATACGCGGGCTGATCATCGGGTACGCGGCCATGCCTCTGGAAGAACGGCTGGAGTGGCTGCGCCGCTTCCTGCCGGCCATCGATAACTGGGCCGTATGCGACGGGACCTGCGCCAATCTGAAGGTGGCGAAAGAAGACCGGGCGGCGGTGTGGGACTTCCTTCAGCCTTATTTCGCCTCGGAGAAGGCTTACGATATCCGTTTTGCCGCCGTTATGGCGATGGATCATTTCAAAGATCCGTTTTATCTTCCCAGGGCCCTGCGATGGTTTGACCGTGTCCGCCATGACGATTACTATGTCAGGATGGGTGTGGCATGGGCCGTATCCATGTTTTACGTCCGGTTCCCGGAGGAAGTGGAAGCTTTTTTAAAGACGGACCATATGGACGATTTTACCCATAATAAAGCCATACAGAAGATCAGAGAGTCCAGGCAGGTATCTTCGGAAGAAAAGGAGAGGCTTGCCTCGTATAAAAGGAAGAAGCGTCATGTTTAAAGAAAAAGAAAAGGACAGGATGGACATCGTCTATTTCGCGGTGACAGATCCGGGCGAGAAGACGGCCGAACGTCTGGCCGCCAGCCTTCCGGGGCCGGTCATCCGAAAGGGCATGAAAGAAGTGGTGAGAAAGAACTGGAAACGGGCAAACGCCCTTGTCTTTGTCATGGCTTCCGGCATAGCGGTCCGTACCATCGCCCCGCTGATCGAAGCGAAAGATACGGATCCGGCGGTGATCGTCATGGATATCCATGGACGCCATGTCATCAGTCTTTTGTCCGGCCATCTGGGCGGAGCCAACGCCCTGGCTGTCCGGCTGGCCGACATCACCGGAGGAACGCCGGTGATCACCACAGCCACCGATACGGAAGGCCTGACGGCTTTTGATATGGTTGCCGGGGACAATGATATGGTCGTGGAACATGGGGAACGGATGAAATATATCAGCGGCGCCCTTGTGGATGGACGGACGGTCCGGCTGTACACCACCCTTCCCCTTCTCGGCGTGTTAAAAGGGCCGGTGGAACGGGCGGACATACCGGTCCGGCCCGGCGATGCGTCCGGTCCGTTCCCGTGCCCGGGCGACGCTCCGACGGTGGTCATCGATCCGTTGATCGCGGGCCTTCCGGGTCCGGTGGTCTATCTGCGTCCAAGGACGCTTGTCCTGGGCGTGGGATGCAAAAAAGGCATCGATCCGAACCGGCTGGAAAGGGCGTTTGAAGCGTTCTGCCGGGAGCGGGGCGTTTTGAAAACGTGTATCCGCATGCTGGCCACCGCGGATATCAAATCCGATGAACCGGCGATCCTTCGGCTGGCCGAAAAACTGGGTGTGCCCTTAAAGGTCATCTCCCGGGAGGCGATCGGGGAACTGGATCTTTCACAGGTGCCGGGCGGCGCCATCGAAGCGTCCGATTTTGTCCGGTCTGTCACCGGCGTGGGATCCGTTTCCGAAGCCAGCGCCTATCTGGCGTCCGGCAAAGGACGGATACGTATCCCGAAGACCAAATATCCGGGCATCACATTTGCCCTTGCGGAAGAGATGAAAGCGGTAAGAATATGAGCATACAGTTGATCAGTGTAAGTCATAAAAACGCCGGCCTGGAAGTGAGAAGCCGATTTTCACTGACGCCGGACCAGCAAAAAGAACTGACGCGGGCCATCTGCCAGGACAGCCCGGCGACAGAATGTGTGGTCTTGTCCACCTGCAACCGGATGGAGATCTACATGTACGGGCCGGACAACGCCACAAGGGATATTTTCCGAAAAGGGCAGGAATGCCTGATGCGGGTCCTTTCCCTGGATAAGACCATGGACGCCGGGAAATATCTCCTGTTTTACCAGAAGGAAAAGGCGGCGCGCCATCTGTTTTACGTGGCCTGCGGACTGGATTCCATGATCGTGGGCGAGGATCAGATACTGGGCCAGGTGAAAGAAGCCCATCGCAGGGCCATGGAAGAAGGGGCGACGGGGACTTTTTTAAATACCCTTTTCCGTTACGCGATAACAGCGGCGAAGAAGGTGAAGACCCGGACGGATCTGTCCAAAACGCCGGTGTCCACGGCGACCATCGCGGTCAAAGCGGCCAGGGAATACCTGGGCAGCCTGAAAGATAAAAAAATCCTGATCATCGGAGCCAGCGGCAAGATCGGCTCCACCGTCCTTAAAAACCTTCTTTCGGAGGATGAGGCGAAGATCTGGGTATCGGTCCGCCAGAGGATGACCCATATCGATCGGAAATACGTGTTCCAGACCATTGATTATCGCGACCGGTACAAGGTGCTCCCGGATATGGACGTGATCATCAGCGCCACGTCAAGCCCTCACTATACCATTACCGCGGATCAGGCGGCGCGGCATGTGGACGGCGGAAAAAAACGGGTGTTCATCGATCTGGCCGTTCCGCAGGATATCGAGGAAAGCGTAAAAGACATACCCGGGACAGGGTATTACAATATCGACGACTTTGCCCGGATCGCCCGTAAGAACAATGACCGGAAGGCGGCGGAAGCCGTTGCGGCCCAGGATATCCTGAAAGAATATCAGACAGATTTTGAAAAATGGATGCTGTTCCAGCAGGCGTTTGAGGATGTCCGGACGGTCAAGGCGCGCGTGGTTGAAGAAGCCGGGGAAAAGGGCGTGGAAAAAGCGATCGACCATTTCTTTTTCCGGCTGCGCAATACCGCTACGCCGGAGGAACTTTCCCGCTTTATGGATATGATCGGCCGCATGGCCGGATGATGAGGAGGTCAGGATGGGTAAGATAGATGTTGTCGGGTTCGGTCCGGGAGACGCGGCCCATATGACGGGCAAAGCCCGGGAAGCGATAGAAAAAGCGGACGTGGTCATCGGATACACCACGTATATCCGTATCCTCAGGCAGTCTTTTCCGGACGCCTGTTATATGGATACGCCCATGACAAAAGAGATCGAACGGTGCCGGATGGCGGTGGACATGGCCGTTGACGGCAAACGGGTGGCTCTTGTCAGCAGCGGCGACGCCGGCGTATACGGCATGGCCGGTATCCTTTTGCAGATCGTGGAAAAGGAGGCGCCAGACCTTCCGGTGGAGGTGATACCGGGAGTGACCGCGGCCAATACGGGAGCGGCCGTCCTGGGGGCGCCGCTGATGAATGATTACGCGGTCATCAGCCTCAGCGACCGTATGACGCCCATCAGCGCGATCATGCGCCGGGTGGAATGCGCGGCCATGGGCGATTTTGTCCTGGCCCTTTACAATCCGAAAAGCAAAAAACGGACCGGATACCTGGAGCAGGCGGCGCGGATCATCGGACAGTACCGTTCGGGCGACACGCCGGTGGGCGTTGTCCGTCACGGCGGCCGTCCGGAAGAAGCGGCGTATCTGACCACGCTGGCGGCCTTGCCCGACGCGTTCGTGGATATGTTTTCCATCGTGATCGTCGGCAATTCCCAAACGTACGTGAAAGGCGGGCGGATGATCACGCCCAGAGGCTATGAGTCAAAGGAGGCGTTTTGATGGCCGTATTTCCCCTGTTCATGGAGATGGATAAAAAAAAGTGGCTTGTCATCGGCGGCGGCCAGGTGGCGCTGCGAAAGATACGGACGCTTGTGGACTTTGGAGCGGACGTGACCGTCATGGCGCCGGACATATGCCCGGAGCTTTCACGGATGGCCGATCAGGGGCTTCTGACAGCCCGGGAACGGTCAGGCGACGACATACTGGATCTTTTAAAAGAATGGCCGGCCGGGGAGGCGGCGCCTGATTTCGGCGTCTGCGCCACGTCGGATAAAACGCTGAACCATGCGGCGGCGGTGCTTTTAAAAGATGCAGGCGTCCTGGTCGACTCGGCCACCTGTCCGGAAGACGGCGATTTTCTTTTTCCGTCCGTCATACGCAGGGAAAATGTGACGGTGGGCATATCCACCGGAGGCCGGGCGCCCGGCGCTTCCCGCCGTCTTCGGACGTATATGGAGCAGACCCTTCCCTTGTGGGTCGGAGAATGGGCCAAAAAGGTGGGCGATACGCGGGAATGGATCTTAAAAAACGCGCCGGAGACCGGGAAAAGGAAAGAATGGCTGGAGAAGACGACAGAGGCGCTCTGGGAGGAATACGCATGTCCCGGACATGAAAAAACGCCGTGG
>CALWEE010000128.1 GCA_944376975.1 uncultured Lachnospiraceae bacterium | reverse complement strand
TCGATCCCGATGCCGGCGCAGAACCGGCGGAAATTTTCGTCAACCGCCGCCTTATCGTCGCCTCTCGTGTAAGACAGGTCCATGGAACGGTAAACACCCCGGCTAACGCCGCCCTCCCGGGTGGAAAAGCCGTGCCGGACGCATCCGGTCGCGGCAAGGGCGGGAAAAGAAATCCATGTCAGCGTCTCTGTCCTGTTCAGTCTGTCTCTCATATGCCACCTCTCATCCAACGTTTTCCTTATCTTTAAAATCCCCTTGGGCCGTCAAAAGCGTCCTGTATATGTCGGATACGTCCGCCGTTAAAGGCGATCACGTCAAAACGGACCGCGAACCCGTCGTACTGCCTGTGCCGGGCCAGATACGCCGCCGCGCAGTAGCCGATCCGCTTTTGTTTACCAAGATCGACCCGCTCTTCCGCCCGGCCGTACCGGCTGCTTTGACGCGCTTTGACTTCCGTAAAGACCAATGTCTTATCTTTTACGGCGATGATGTCGATCTCGCCGAAACGGTCCCTGTGATCGCGCGCGGCGATGGCGTAGCCGTTTTCCTTAAGATACCGGACCGCCCTGTCTTCCCAGACGTCGCCGACCGCCCGGGAAGAAACCGTCCTTCCGGACGTTTCCTTTCGGGGATCTACGTAAAATTTTTAATGAACGACCTCCGGTGTATGGGCGACGGCCCCACGTTCTGGAGGGCGGTGATATGTTCCGCCGTTCCGTAGCCTTTGTGTTTGTCAAAACCATATTCCGGATACAGCTGATGGTAGGCCATCATCATCCGGTCCCGGGTCACCTTGGCGATCACGCTGGCCGCCGCGATGGACAGGCTTTTCGCGTCGCCTTTGATGATCTTTTCCTGGGGGATATCGTCGATCCCGGGAATGATGACCGCGTCGTTGAGCAGCACGTCCGGTCGGACAGACAGCTTGCCTATCGCTTCCCGCATCGCTTCGTACGTTGCCTGCAGGATATTGATCTCGTCGATACGGGCGGGAGACGCCATGCCCACGCCCACGCTGACCGCTTTTTCCATGATCTCGTCATACAGAAGTTCCCGCCGCCTGGCGGACAGCTGTTTGGAATCGTTGAGATAAGCGATCGTCACGTCTTTCGGGAGGATGACCGCCGCGGCGACCACCGGCCCGGCCAAAGGCCCGCGCCCCGCCTCGTCGACACCGCATATATACCGCGCCTGGTCGTAGGAACGTTCGTAAGAAAGCATGGTGTCCAGCCGGCTTTCCTCCGCCGCTTTTTCCTCCAGCTTCCTGCGCCCCCGTTCCACCAGCTTTTTGATGCCTGCGCGTTGGTCCGACTGGTATTCTTCGATCAGTTTCACCAGGGCGTCCCCGTCGGCCGCGGCAAACGCCTTTTGTACTTCACGTATCGTTTTCATATGCTCTTTCACCTCTTGCCCTTCGTTTTTATGAAAAACCTCCGGACCTGACAGCCCGGAGGATCGTTCAGACGTTATTGATGCTTCAGGATAGAGAAAGAATCCAGGGGCCAGAAACGCAGCCACGCCCTTCCGAAGATCTCGTCCCGGGATATGTTCCCCACCGATGCCCTCCGGCTGTCTTCGCTGTTGTTCCGGTTATCGCCCAGGACAAAATATTCGTCCGCTCCCAAAGTGACCGGAGAAGAAGCGATACCCGGATCGGCGATCGTTTCCGCGCCGTAGTCTTCTTCCAGTTCCATGCCGTTTATATAGATCTTGCCGTCCTTTATCTGGACCGATTCACCCGGCAGCCCGATGATCCGTTTGATGTAGTAGACCGTCCGGTTTTCCTTGAACGGGAAAACGATGATATCGAACCGCTTCGGATCGGAAAAACGATAGGTCAGTTTGTCCACGATAAGGTTGTCGCCGTTTTCAAGGGTGGGCGACATGGACTCGCCTATGACTTCCGTGCGCTGACCGACAAAACGGACGATCAGCAGGCCGACGAGGATCGCCAGGCCGCAGTAAATGATAAATTCCACGGTTTCACGGAGTTTGCTTTTTTCGATCTTTTCGGATTTTTCTCTGTACATCTTTTTGCGCATGATCTGTAATACCTTTATCTTTCCGGAAATTCCAACGTGATCTTTCCAAGTTTGGATGACCGGAAGTCATCCAGAAGAAGTCGGGCAGCTTTATCAAGATCCAGTTCCCCGCCTTTTTTCAGGCAGCCCCGGCCCCTCGCGATCTGTTCCAACAGTTCTATTCTATCACACTTTTCATCCACATCATACCTTCCGGAAAGAATTCCCGGATAAAATTTTTTGAGGAAGTCGATAAAATCCACCGCCAGGCCGGCAGCGTCCAGCAGATCGTCCCGGATGGAACCAATGAACGCCAGTCTTTCGCCCACCATCTGATCTTCAAATTTGGGCCACAATATACCCGGCGTATCGAGAAGTTCCACGTTTTTGTTCAGGCGGATCCATTGTTTGCCTTTGGTCACGCCCGGCCGGTTGCCGGTCTTGGCGCAGGCTTTTCCGGCGAAGGTATTGATGAACGTGGACTTGCCCACGTTTGGTATACCGACGACCATGGCCCGCACCGGCCGGTTGATGATCCCCCGTTTCCGGTCCCTTTCGATCTTCTCCCTGCACGCTTCCTGGATCATGTCGATCACCGCCTTCATCTGGCCGCTTTTGCGGGCGTCCAGACGGAATACGTAAAATCCCCTGTCGGCGTACCATTTTTCCCATTCGTCTGTCCGCGCCTTATCGGCCAGATCGTATTTGTTCAGCAGGATCATCCGGGCTTTTCCCGCGGCCAGCGCGTCGATGTCCGGATTCTTGCTGGACAGAGGGACTCTGGCATCCACCAGCTCGATGACGATGTCGATCAGTTTCATATCTTCCTGCATCATGCGTCGGGCCTTTGTCATATGGCCCGGATACCATTGGATATTCATCAAAAAACGCTCCTTTAACCTGCTCTGCCTATGATCTGTCTGTCGCTTATGGCGCCGATGTTGTTTGAACGGCTGTCGTCCATCCGCGCGTTGTAATTATCACACAGGACAAAATATTCATTGTCGCCCAGAAGGATTTCCCGACTCCCTGCCCCGGCGTTTTCGATCGGTTCATCGTTATACGGATACGCGATCTTTTCATCGTCGATATAGACCGCGCCGTCCTCAATGCGCACCGTCTCTCCCGGAAGGCCCACGATGCGCCGCACATACCGGACATTGGAACGGGTTTCCCCGATCTTGAACGCCACCGTGTCAAACCGTTTGGGGGAAGAAAAGATATAGACGGCCCGGTTGATCCGGACGATCGTCTCTTCCTCATATGTGGGCGACATGGCGTTGTCCGAAACGATCGTTTCCGTACGAAAGCCTATGACATAAAGCCAGGCCAGAGCGACCACGATCGCCCAGCCGATGACGAACATCCCCAGATTGAGAGCCTTCGCTCCGATCTTCATTTTCCTGAACCGGCTGACCTTGCGCCGGATACGGCGTTTTCTCTTTTTCATAAGCTTTCACCGCCCTTTTTTGATACCGACAGCCCTGTCCTGTCTAAAAAAATAGGGGTGTTTCGCAACACCCCCGCATACGCGACCTGTAAGATCATTTAACAAGCTCTTTAACTTTCGCTTTCTTACCGATCCTGTCTCTGAGATAGTACAGTCTGGCACGTCTTACTTTACCTCTTCTTACCACTTCGATCTTCTCTACGATCGGAGAATGCAGCGGCCAAGTTTTTTCAACGCCGACACCGTTGGAGATCTTCCGGACGGTAAATGTCTCACGGTTGCTGCCGTTCTGTCTTTTGATCACTGTGCCTTCAAAAACCTGGATCCTTTCCCGGTTTCCCTCTTTGACTTTCGCGGAAACACGTACTGTGTCACCCACGTTGAACGCGTCAACTTCGGCCTTCATCTGGCCTGCTTCGATCTCTCTGATGATATCGTTCATGGATATGAACCTCCTTCTAAAACTTCAGACGTTCTTAATACAGCTGTAACAGAGGACCGTCCTTTTTTTCATACTTGTTTAATATATCACAGGGCATTGAAAAAATCAAGGATTTTTCAGGCCCTCCAGGTATTTTTTGTCGGACGGGCTCAGACAGGCCCGGTCGAGCAGATCCGGTCTTCTGAGGAACGTCCGTTTCAAAGACTGTTCGTGCCGCCATTTTTCAATGTTGGCATGATGACCGGACAGTAAAACCTCCGGAACGCGCATCCCGTGATACACCTCCGGCCGGGTATACTGGGGATATTCAAGCAATCCGTCCTGGAACGATTCATATTCCGCGGATTCCTTATTGTTGAGCACGCCGGGGATCAGCCGGGATATGGAATCGATCATGACCATAGCCGGCAGTTCGCCGCCGGTCAGGACGTAATCGCCTATGGAAAGATAGTCCGTGACGATCTCTTCGAGCACCCGGTCGTCTATGCCTTCGTAATGGCCGCACAAAAAGACCAGTTCTTCTTCAAGCGCCAGTTCCTGGGCGATCTTCTGGGAAAACACCGTCCCCTGAGGCGTCATATAGATGACTCTCGGCTTTTTTCCACAGCTTTTCACGATATCGGCATAACAGTCATAAACCGGATCCGGCTGCATGACCATGCCGGCCCCGCCGCCGTACGGATAATCATCCACATGTCTGTGCTTATCCCTGGAATAATCCCTGATATTGACCACATTCAATGAAAAGATCTCTTTCTCCAATGCTCTTCCGGTAATGCTGGAAGCCAGTCCCTGGCTGACCATATCCGGAAATAACGTCATGACATGAAAACGCATATTTCTCACCCTATGTCTTTCCTGTTCAGATCCAGAAGGCCATCAAGAAGATGGACCTTCATGCGTCCTTCCTCCGGCAGGATCTCCAGGACACAGCTTTCGATATACGGGATGAGCACCTGTCCGTATTGGGGATGCTCCACGACAAACACGTCGTTGGCTCCGGTCTTCATCACGTCGGATACCGTTCCCATCTGGAGCCCATCGTCGGTCTCCACCTCCAGTCCGATCAGGTCCGCTATAAAAAACTCATGTTCTTTCAAAGGGACCGCGTCCGCGCGGGAGACGAGCAGGTCTTTCCCTTTATATTTTTCCACTTCATTGATGGAATCCAGGTCTTTAAACTTCAGGACGGGGATCTGGCGGACAAATTTGCAGGATTCCACCTGAAGCGGGACCGTTTCCTTTCCTGTATCCACAAAACACCTGTCCAGTTTCTTAAACCGGCGGATATCATCCGTTGTGGGATAGATCTTGACTTCTCCCCGTATCCCGTGGGTCGAAGTGATCACGCCCACGCGAAAAAAATCTTCCATAT
>CALWEE010000127.1 GCA_944376975.1 uncultured Lachnospiraceae bacterium | reverse complement strand
ATTACCAGAAGAAACGCGGCCGGCGGGTGACCTTTGAATACAGCCTGGCCAAAGGCGTCAATGATTCCGAAGAAGACGCCCGGGCGCTGGGACGCCTTCTAAAAGGCCTATCCTGGCACGTGAACCTGATCCCCATCAATCCGGTCAAAGAGCGTTCTTTTGTCCAGTCCGACGGGGATTCTGTCGTAAAATTCAAAAATATGCTTGAAAAATATGGGGGAAATGTTACTATTAGAAGGGAAATGGGGCGAGACATCCAGGCGGCCTGCGGGCAACTGCGGCGCAGATATATGGATGCGTCCTTAAATAAGGAGGTATGACATGAGAGTTGTGGGGAAAACAGACATTGGCTGTGTCCGCAGGACCAACCAGGACTACATCTTCTATTCTCTTACTCCCGTGGGCGGCTTTCCTGATCTTTTTGTCGTTGCGGATGGCATGGGGGGACATCAGGCAGGAGATTTTGCTTCCCGCTATGCGGTTGAAACGCTTTTGGACTATATAAAGAAGGCAAAACCGGATAACCTGATCCGTGTGCTGGACCGGGCGATCCGTTACGCGAATAAAAAGGTGTATGAAAAAGCGCATGCCGATGAAGGTCTGCGGGGCATGGGAACGACCATCGTCGCGGCTTACATCGAAGACGGCCAGCTATTTGTCGCCAATGTGGGCGACAGCCGGCTGTATGTCCTGGACAGCGGGATCAATCAGGTCACGGAAGACCATTCCTACGTGGCCGATCTGATGCGGGCCGGACAGCTGACGCCGGAGCAGGCGCGCGTCCATCCTCAGAAAAACATCATTACCCGGGCCATCGGCGCGGTGGATGACGTGAAGGTGGATTTTTTTGAAATGGATCTGCAAAAAGGCGACAAGATCCTTATGTGTACAGACGGTCTGTCCAATATGGTGGAAGATGACGTATTATATGACATCGTGGCGAATACATATATCGAAGACGTGGCAGACGAACTGATCAATGAAGCGAAGAATAACGGCGGCCGGGATAATATATCCCTGATCGTCATCGACCCTTTTGATATGGAGGTGAGCGAATGTTAGCACCGGGAGTGGTACTTGGCGGAAGATACGAGATCATCACCCGTATCGGCGCGGGCGGCATGTCTGACGTATACAAGGCGAAAGACAGGATGCTCAACCGTTTTGTCGCGGTGAAAGTTCTGAAAGCCGAGTTCAGCGCAGATGCGACATTTGTTAAAAAGTTTCGGGTAGAGGCCCAGTCGGCAGCCGGATTATCCCATCCGAACATTGTCGGCGTCTATGACGTTGGGCAGGAGAATGATACCCACTACATTGTTATGGAACTGGTACAGGGGATCACCCTGAAACATTATATAGCGCGAAAAGGCAAGCTGGATATCCGGGAGGCGTTAAACATCGCGATCCAGGTGGCTTCCGGCATGGGCGCGGCCCATGCCAACCGGATCATCCACCGGGATATCAAGCCCCAGAATATCATCATGTCCCGTGACGGAAAGGTCAAGGTGACCGATTTCGGTATCGCGAAGGCGGCCGATTCCACAACGGTGACGACCAACGCGGCCGGTTCGGTCCATTACATTTCTCCGGAACAGGCCCGGGGCGGCTACAGCGATGAGAAAAGCGATATTTATTCCCTGGGCATCACCTTATATGAGATGGTGACCGGAAAGGTCCCCTATGACGGCGAGACGAACATTTCCGTCGCCCTTCAGCATATACAGGGGCAGATGGTACCTCCCCGCCAGATCGATCCGTCGATCCCCCGGAGCGTGGAGCGGATCATCTTAAAATGTACCCAGAAAAAACCGGATCTTCGCTACGGTTCCGCCAAAGAACTGATCATGGATCTGCGCCGCGCTCTGGCCGAGCCGGATGGCAACTATGTGAAGCTGGGCGCTGCCGCCGGAGCGGCGGCCGCCGCGGAAGGCGTGGGCGACAGCACGACGGTGGTCATGAACGAAGCGGATCTTAAAAAGCTGCGGAACGCTTCCGGGAACGGGGCTGCAGGCGGCCGAACATCGGACCGTCCGTCATCGGCTGCGGCGAAACGGCGCCGTCAGGAAGAAGAAGCGTACGAAAAGTACCGCAGGAACAACGACAACGACGATGAGGACGATGACGACGTGAATCCGGCTTTGGACAAGACCATGATGGTCTTCGGCATCGTCGGCGCGGTGATCATCATCGTGGTCATCTTCTTTATCATCGGCCGGGCAGCCGGTCTGTTCAACGGGATCGGGTCGACCACCGGCACCCGTTCGTCAAGAGAGACCACATCGATAAGCAGCGAGATCGGAACGATCCCGGACTGCGTGGGCAAAGATCAGGACGAGGCTATCCGGATGCTGGAAGAAGCCGGTTTTGACTACCGTGTCCAGGAAACAGAAGACGGGGACGCCGAAAAAGGCGAAGTGATCCGTCAGAGCCCGGAGGCCAACACCCGTATAGAAAAAGGCACGACGGTGACTCTTTTCGTATGCAGCGGCACAGAGTCGGTCGAACTGCCGGACGTGAAAGACATGTCCGTCGACGAGGCGACCGAACTTCTGGAGGGTATGGGCCTTACCGTTAAAACCCAGGAAGATTTTGACGATGAGATAAAAGAAGGCGATATCATCCGGACATCGCCGAAAGCCGGATCCAAAGTAAAGACCGGCCAGACGGTGACCATCTATGTGAGCAAGGGATCGGAGACAAAGAACGCTACGGTACCGGATCTTTATAAATACGGTAAGGAGTACGCCGAGATCGTCCTGACCGAACGGAACCTGAAGCTGGGCAATGTATCCGAATCCCACAGCAACGACGTGGAGGCCGGACTGATCATCGAGCAGAACCCGAGGGCCGGCACAGAGGTGAAGGAAGGCACATCGGTGGATGTGGTCGTCAGCAGCGGGCCGGCGGAAACCGAACCGCCGGAAACGGAGACGCCGGAAGCGGCCCAGTCCTCGGCCATCCTTTACTGGCCGTCAGAAAATCCTCTCGGACATGATTTTAAAGACGGAACGCCGGGCTATGACAGCGGTACCGTAACGTTGTGGGTAGACGGAGCGGCTCAGGTATCCCAGTATTTCAACTCGTTTGAAGAATACAACGGCGGGACATGGGCTGCCGATCTATCCGGGACACCGGGTACCACCGTCAACGTATCGGCAACGATCGAAGGTTATACCTTCGCCACATGGACGATCACATTCTGACGGGCGCGGGCGGACATATGACAGGTAAGATCATCAAAGGCATAGCCGGATTCTATTATGTACACACAGGGCGGAGCGGGCTTTACGAATGTAAAGCCCGCGGCGCCTTCCGCAATCAGAAGATCAAGCCCCTCGTGGGCGACGAGGTCCGTCTGGACATTATTGACGCGGCCGAAAAAAAAGGCAATATAACCGAGATACTTCCCCGCCGGAATGAACTTGTTCGTCCGGCGGTTGCCAACATTGACCAGGCGCTGATCCTGTTTGCCCTGAAAGAGCCGGAACCCAACCTGAACCTTCTGGACCGGTTCCTCATCCAGATGGGAAAACGGGAAATACCGGTGGTCATCGGTTTTAACAAAGCGGATCTGGCCGATGAAACGGCGATCCGGCAGGTACGGCACATCTACGATCTGGCCGGATATAAAAATTTCGTGATCAGCGTGGAAAAGAAGGAAGGGCTTTCCCAGGTGGACGAATGTCTGCGGGGAAAAACGACAGTCCTTGCCGGTCCCTCCGGCGTGGGCAAGTCGTCCCTTATGAACCACCTTTACCCGAAAGCCGCCATGGAGACCGGCGCGGTCAGTGAAAAGATCAAGCGGGGGCGGCACACGACCCGCCATTCCCAGCTGTTTTACCTGGGAGAGGACACCTATCTTTTCGATACGCCGGGATTTACGTCCCTTTACCTGACGGATTTTACGGAAGAAAACCTGAAAGACTATTTTCCGGAATTTTTGTCCTATGAACCGGACTGCCGGTTTGTGGGATGCAGGCATATCAACGAACCGGACTGCGGCGTGAAACAGGCCCTTAACGAAGGCAAGATCAGCCCGGCGCGGTATGAACATTATGTGCAGATGTATAATGAATTAAAAGAACAGCGGAGGTATTAGAAATGATCAAACTGGCGCCATCCATTCTTTCCGCCGATTTTTCCCGGCTGGGCGAACAGGTCGTGGAAGCGGACCGGGCGGGAGCCCACTATATCCATATCGACGTGATGGACGGGGCGTTCGTGCCCAACATATCCTTCGGGGCTCCGGTCATGAAATGTATCCGCCCTCTGACGGACAAAGTGTTTGACGTTCATCTGATGGTGGAAGAACCGGGACGGTATATCCGGGATTTCGTGGAAGCGGGAGCGGACCTGATCGTTGTCCACGCGGAAGCGTGCCGTCACCTTCACCGCACGGTGGAGCAGATCCGCCAGGCGGGCGTAAAAGCCGGTGTGGCGCTGAATCCGGCCACTCCGTTATGCGCGGTGGAACAGATCCTTCCGGATCTGGATATGGTCCTTTTGATGAGTGTCAAGCCGGGATTTGGAGGACAGAAGTACATTCCCTTCGTGACGGAGAAGATCCGCCGCCTCAGAAAACAGATCGAAGCGGCCGGCCTGAACACCGATATCCAGGTGGATGGGGGCATCACGGCGGATAACGTGGCGGCGGTCATCGAGGCGGGCGCCAACGTCATCGTGGCAGGTTCCGCCATATTCGGAGGCTGCGTGACGGAAAACGTGAAAAGATTTCTGGAGGTTTTTAAAAACGACCGATGAACATACTGATCATAACAGGAGGCGATATCCAGTTGGATTTCGCTTCTTCATTTGTAAAACAGACGGAATATGACGCGGTCATCGCCGTGGACGGCGGGCTGGCCGCGGCGGACGCGCTGGGCGTCTGCCCCACCCATCTGGTGGGCGATTTTGACACGATCCGGCCCGATATACTGGAAAAATACCGGGACCGGCCCGATGTGCGCGTCCATGCCTACGATCCGGAAAAAGATAATACCGATACGGATATCGCCGTGCTCCTCGCCATCCGGCTGTGCGAAGGAAAGGAAAAGGCGTCAAAGATCCATATCCTGGGCGCGCTGGGAAGCCGGGCGGACCACATGCTGGCCAACCTGATGCTGCTTTTAAAACCCCACAGAGCGGGCGTTGCCGCGTTTATCATCGACCGGACCAACCGGATCCGCGTAGCGGAAGGCGACGTGGTCTTACGGCGGGAGGAAGCGTGGGGCGATTATGTATCGCTGATCCCCCTGACACAAAAACTGGGCGGATTGACGCTGGAAGGGT
>CALWEE010000126.1 GCA_944376975.1 uncultured Lachnospiraceae bacterium | reverse complement strand
TGACCGTCTTTTTTTTTTTTTATCACGGTTCCTAAGGGAAATTTCTTGGTATAACCGTACAAATCACTGTTGTTGCACGGTTATATCATCGAAAATGTGTTTCTGATCCGTATAGCCCTCAAAAAGGCACGGTTTCATTTCAAAAAGATCAATTTTCATCCGTATAGGCAGATCAAAAAGGCGCTGCTCATCCATGATAAAGGTGCCGCTCGATCATCGGACCATATGATGATCGAGCGGCACCTTCATATTCCACTTTATTCCAGCGCCGACGCCGCTTTGGCAAGTTCCTCCCGGATATGGATATGCTGGGGACAAACCTGTTCACACTTTCCGCATCGGATACATTCCGACGCTTTGCTCCGGCCCTGACCTTGGGTATTCCAGTTGTACTTGCTTTTGGCCGCGTCCAGGTTGCCGAACAGCGTATACAGATTGGCGGCCTGGAACGTGCCGTATATGGCGATATTCTTCGGGCAGCCTTTCATGCAGTAGGCGCAGGCCGTGCAGGGCACGGTCGGATATTCGGCAAGGGCCGCCTGCACCTGACGGATCGTCGCCTGTTCCGCCTCATCCAACGGCTGGAAATCTTTCATATAGGACAGGTTGTCCGCCATCTGTTCCACGTTGGACATACCCGATAACACGGTGATGATCCCCTCCAGGGACGCGGCGAAGCGAATCGCCCAGGACGACTGGGACGCGTCCGGCGCCGCCGCCTTTAAGATCTCTCCGGCTTTTCCCGGAAGATCCGCCAGGTTCCCGCCTTTCACCGGTTCCATGATGATCACCGGCTTGCCGTGCCTGCGCGCGGTTTCGTAGCATTTCCTTGATTCGATCTCCGGCGCTTCCCAATCGGCGTAATTGATCTGGAGCTGGACGAACTCCGCCTCCGGATGGGCATTCAATATCTCATCCAGCACGGCCGCCTTGTCATGGAAGGAAAAACCAAGATGGCGTATCAGCCCCTCTTCCTTCCGCTCTTTCAAAAACTCCCATATGCCGTAATCGTCAAAAAAATGGGTGCGGGATTCGCCCAGGTTGTGGAGCAGGTAAAAATCAAAATAACCGGCGCCTGTCCGCTCCAAAGATGTATAGAACATCTGCCGCGCTTCATCTTTATTTTTCGCGCCGGCCCAGGCGGGAAGCTTGGTGGCCAGCAGGAACGACTCCCTTGGATACCGGTCCACGAGGGCTTCTTTTATCGCCGCCTCCGACGCGCCGTTTCCATAACCGTAGGCCGTGTCAAAATACCGGAAACCCGCTTCCATGAACATGTCCACCATCTGTTTCGTCTGTTCGATATCGATGACGTCGCCCTCCCCGGGCAGGCGCATCAGCCCGAATCCCAGTTTCGGTACGCTTTCTCCTAAATAACGTTCCATCTTATCAGCCTCCTTCTAATTTTTAGTATACCGCATTTTGCCGGATAAGCGTATAATAAAATCATGACAGGAGGTGTTCGTTATGAAACAGGAAACATTAAACAGCATAAAAGAACGTCGGAGCATCCGCGCTTATAAGCCGGACCAGATCACCGACGAAGAACTGGATCTGGTGCTGGAAGCCGGGACCTACGCGCCCACAGGCATGGGCCTTCAAAGCCCGAAGATCGTCGTCGTACAGGACAAAGACCTGATCGCCCGGCTTTCCAAACTCAACGCCCAGGTCATGGGCACCGCGAACGACCCGTTCTACGGCGCGCCCACCGTCCTGATCGTATTTGGCGACAGGGACCGGACAACGTGCGTGGAAGACGGTTCCCTCGTCCTTGGCAATATGCTTTTGGCCGCCTACGCCGTCGGCCTGGGTTCCTGCTGGATCCACCGGGCAAGGGAAGTCTTCAATCTCCCCGAGGGCAAAAAGCTTAAAAAGCTGTGGGGCATCCCGGACAATTACGTGGGGATCGGCCACTGTATCCTCGGTTATCCGGCCGGCGATGCGCCCGAACCTAAAAAGCGCAAAGCCGATTATATCGTCCGCGTGTAGGCCCAGACATCCTTTACAGCATCCGGCTTATCCCCCAGAGTATCAGGAGATGGGCCGGATAAAACATGTAAAATCCCCATTTGGTCAGCGCGTTTTTCCGTCCCCGTTCCCCTCGGTACATGGCAAGAAGGGGAACGGCGAGCAAAACACCCAGACGGCTGATATCCGGGATGGTCGTCGCGTACACCAGCGGCTGGAACAGATAAAGGGCCGCGACCGCCAGATAGGCTGTAAGCCGCTTTTGGGGCCGGTCCCGGAAGATACCGAAAAACAGGATCCACAAGACCGCGATATAATTCCAGTCCGCCGAATACGATAATGCCAGGCACAGAAGAAGGACGGCCCCTTTCTGCCAGGCCATAAGCCTTCCGCTTTCCCACGCGGCCAGGGCTATCAGGCCAAAAAACAGGGAAAACAGCACGTCCGTCGCCTGCCAGAACGCCCACGGATCATACCCGAAACAAAGATTATGGGGAATGTGGGCAAGGACCGCCATGGCCAGCAGCCGACCGGCGTATTTTCGTATATTGGACGTATGGGCATAGCCTTCCGCGATAAAAAAACACATGATGGGCGCCGTCATACGGCCGATCATGCGCAGGATCCACACATAGTCGGACTCCGCCTGCGTAAAAACCACCGCGCAGTGGTCCGTGACCATCGCCAGTATGGCGATCAGCTTCAGCTGATTGGCGTTCAGGCTCCATGCCCATCCTGTCTTTTTCAACGGCATACATCCGCAGCATCCCTGATCATACATAAACATTCCTCCTTCTCGCATATCTGTTTTCTACAGCATCCCCCCTTTATTTATAAATACGTCCGCCGCCCTGTTTTATGCTCAGGCGCAGATCTGACGCGTCGGATTTTTCCGGATCTTAACCCGGCCGTTTGCTCCGTCGATATCCCGGATGACTTCGCCCACCTCCGGAAGCCGGATATGGCCGGACAGCGGATTTTTGACGCTGATCACCGGCGTGAGGATATCCGCTTCCACTTCCGAACGTTCAAAGGCCAGATCGCAGCCGGTCATCTCGCAGTCGATCAGTTTTAATCCTTTGCAATAGCATAAAGGCTGCGTCCCTGTGATCCGGCAGTTTTCAAACGTGACGTTTTCGCTGTACCAGGCCAGGTACGCGCCTTGGATCACGCTGTTTCTCACCGTCACGTTTTTCGCGTGCCAAAACGCGTCTTTTGTGTCAAGAACGCAGTTGTCAAGCACGGCGTCCCGGATATACTGGAACGAATATTTCCCCGTAAGGTTTACATGATCCAAACGCAGTCCTTCGCTCCGCATCATAAAGTATTCGCCCCGCGCGTCGCTGTCTTCCATCCGTATCCCCCGGACGGACCAGCCGAATTCCGTTGAGCGGATATCACAGTTTTTCACGTGGACGTCGGCACATTCCCGCAGCGCTTTTATGCCATGCAGCGCGGTATCGGCCACTTCGACGCGCTGCGAATACCACAAAGCCGCCCGGCACGCCGACGTCATCTCGCAATCGTTTATCGTCAGTCCCCGGACATGCCAAAACGGATACCGGAGGTTGAAAAAGCTATGTTCCACCCGCGCGTTCCGGCACTCTTTAAAAGCGCTTTCCCCATCCGCCGGGCCGTCGAACCGGCAGTCTGTCACATAAATGTCTTCGCGTCCATAAAGGGCCCTCTCCTCGTCAAATGTCCGACCGTTTATCTTTTCCATGGCTGTTCCTCCCGTCTGCTTCCTTTTCCCTTTTCTCCGTCCGGAGCCGATAGGCCAGATAATCGAGACGATCGATCTTTTTTTCATCCGCGTGGATCTTATCCAGAAGCTTTTGTCTGTGCCGGTCAAGCATTTCCAGCTGCTCCTGGGTCCGGCCTTCCGCCTCAAGCTTTAAAAAAAGTTCTGTCATCTTCGCGCCGCATCCGGCGTCTTTAAGATTTCCGGCCACTGTGTAACCATAAGCCTGCTGCCCGATCTTCTTCATTTTCATGGCTCCTTTGATCTGTTCTTCTCTTACTGTCAGTATATGCCGCCCTGTTTGCTAAAGCAAATACTTATATATTATCCATATCTATAATTGAATTTTATGGAATTGTCCGTTATACTAAAGACAGGCTCATACGTTCAAAGGAGGTCGTTTAATGGAACTGCGTCTGCTCAACTATTTTCTGGCGGTCGCCCGGGAACAAAGCATTTCCGCCGCCGCCCAGTCGCTCCACATCTCCCAGCCCGCCCTCTCCACCCAGCTTAAGCTGGCCGAGCAGGAACTGGGAAAACAGCTTCTTATACGGGGTTCAAAAGGTTCCCGCAAAGTCACGCTGACAGAAGAAGGCATGATCCTGAAAAAGCGGGCGGAGGAGATCCTTTCCCTTGTGAAAAAAACGGAAGATGAGATCAGCCGGTCGGACGAGACCGTCATCGGAGATATTTACATCGGCGCCGGCGAAACAGATATCATCCGCCTGTTTGCCCGCGTCGCCCGGTCGCTGCAAAAAAAATATCCGGATATCCATTATCATATTTCCAGCGGCAACGCGGAATATGTGCTTGAATATCTGGATAAGGGCCTGATCGACTTCGGCCTGCTTTTTGGCAGCGTGGATACGCGAAAATATGAAGCGATACCCCTTCCGGTCAAGGATACATGGGGTGTACTGATGCGCAGGGACGCGCCCCTGGCTCAAAAAGAAGTGATCTGTCCGGAAGATCTGTGGGATCAGCCGCTGATCATCTCCCACCAACGGGGAGATGACCATCATCTGGGCCGGTGGCTGAAACGGGACTTGTCGAAACTCAACGTGGTCGCCACCTACAATCTTGTATTCAACGCTTCCCTTCTTGTCAACGAAGGGCTGGGATACGCGCTGTGCTTTGATAAGCTCATCAACACCCGGGGAAGCGACCTGTGCTTCCGCCCCTGCTCTCCCCGTCTGGAAGCGCCCGGATTTATCGTCTGGAAAAAATATCAGATCTTTTCCAAACCCGCGGCTGTCTTTCTTAAATGCCTCAAAGAGGCCTACCTTTAAAAGCCGGTCAAAGGGCTTTGCCTGCCCGCAGCAGCCGGAACAGTCTCCGTGCGGCGCTCAGGTAAAGCTCGTCTGCCCGGGAAAGGGCTTCATTAAGGGGCATGACCCCATTGACCGTGGTCATGATGGACGCGATGCCGTGATCGAATATGTCTTCCGCTCCCGGCCCCATGCTGCCCACGATGGCGACGGCCGGAATGCCGAAAGCTTTGCAGTGGGAACCTACGCCCTGCATGACTTTTCCGAAAACGGACTGCCAGTCAGCGGCGCCTTCGCCGGTCACCACCAGATCCACGCCTTCCAGCCGCTTATCAAAACCGATCAGATCCAGCACCGTCTCGATACCGGAGCGCAGCTGGCCGCCGAAAAAGGCCATCAAAGCGGCGCCCAGGCCGCCGGCCGCCCCTGCTCCGGGCACCTGATC
>CALWEE010000125.1 GCA_944376975.1 uncultured Lachnospiraceae bacterium | reverse complement strand
AGCCATAATAGTCGAGCAGCATATAAGCGCTCAAAGTCTCACATCCGGTGGGAAGGGTATCGATCTGGCTGTGATAGGGGACAGAGATGAGAGCCGGCGTATCCGCGTCATCCGTTTCCGGGCGGATCTGGGCCGAAGTCGTCGTCCGGCTGAGGGCGGAGCATGTCGCCCTGGACGAGCGGGCATGGGATATGTCGGCGAAAATACGGAAGGCCGTGAAAAAGACAGTGATGGAAAGACAGATCACGGCCAGGATCGCCAGATGGCAAAAAAAACGTTTCATAAGATCACTTCCTGTCAAAAATATCTTTGTAAGACCACTGTATATCCGCGGGGGACAGGAAGTACCCAGAAAAATGTAAGGGAATTGTAAATTATGGAAAATGGGATAAAAAAAGGACGGCCCGAAGGCCATCCGATGGTTCAGTATTTGAGCGGGCGATCCTCCGGCTTTTTGGGGGCCAGGAAATGGTTCAGTTCCGCTCCGAGAAAGAAGATATACATGATCATATAAAGATACAGGAAGAACAGGATGAGGTAGGCCAGGCTGCCGTACATATAGGAAGGCGCCCGCGCGTAGTCCACATACAGGGAGAAGCCATAGGAACTGATCATCCAGCCGCTGGCTGTAAACGCGGCCCCCGGAAGCTGACGGAGTATCCGCATGCGGGAAGCGGGAAGGAACGTATAAAAAACGGCGAACAGGCAGACATAAAAGGACAGGGCGAAAAGGGTCCGGATCAGCCCAAGGAGGGTGGAAAAGTCTTCAAAAAAGGGGAACTGCCCCACAAGCCACATAAAGATCTGATTGCCGAATACAAGGAAGATCAGCGTGAATATGATAAGGATGGCGAACAGGACGGTATAACACGCTGCCTTCAGCCGTATGCGCACATAGCTTCGTGTCTCGTCGATCTCGTTCACCGCGTTGAGGCCGTTCGCCAGCGCCATGATCCCCTTTCCGGCACTCCATATGACGGTGATGATGGAAAAAGAAAGCAGCGTGGTGCTGGACGACTGATAGATGCTCTCAAACACCGTGACGGCCGTAGGATAGTACTTGGACGGGATGATCAGGGCAAGCCCTTCTAAAAGGCCGTCCATGCCGATGGGCAAAAACCGCAGCAGCGTCAGCAGAAAGATGATGAACGGGATCGCCGAAAGGATGAGAAAATACGCGGATTGGGCGGCAAAAGCCGAAACATGGTCGTGGCGTATCTTTTTTAATACGTTCCGGACCCATACGATCAGACGCAGCATGTTTTCATCCTCCCTCCTGTGAATTGAAAAGATTCTACCATGAATCCCGGGAAAGTTCAACCAAATTCCGGGGCTAAGGGTTGACAATATCCCTGTATGTGTTAAAATAAATTCCAGTGTAAAGGCTGTGAACGCGTCAGTAGACAGGTGTTTTCCGTCAGAGAGAGAGGGCCATCGGCTGAAAGCCCGCTCAGGTTCAGACAGTTGTTGAATTTCCCGCGGGAGCCGCATTGCCGAAAGACGGTCCAGCCGTTCGCGTAAGCAGTGCCGCAGGATGCCCGTTAAGCATACCAGAGCGCCGGGTCCGACGATCCGGAATCAGGGTGGTACCGCGGAATTTCCGTCCCTTTTTGGGGCGGTTTTTTTATTTCATGGAAAAGTATCCCCGTGAAGTAAACATTTCCTGTGTAATCAATTTTATTCAGAAAGGATCAGATGGTGATGAAAGAAAGACTGGAACAGATCTGCCGGGAAGCGATCGGCCGGATCGAGTCAGCAAAAGAACTGGATACGCTCAATGATATCCGGGTCGCCTTTTTAGGGAAAAAGGGCGAATTGACTTCCATTATGAAATCAATGAAAGATATAGCGCCGGAGGAACGGCCGGCTTTCGGCCAGATGGTCAACAAGACCCGGGCTCAGATCGAGCAGAAGATGGAAGAGATGAAGACCCGTCTTGCCCGGCAGGCAAGACAGGCTCAGCTGAAGGCGGAGGTCATCGATGTGACGCTCCCGGCGAAAAAAGGCAATCTGGGACATAAACATCCCAATACCATCGCGCTGGATGAGGTGGAACGCATCTTCATCGGCATGGGCTATGAAGTGGTCGATGGGCCGGAAGTGGAGAAGGACTATTACAATTTTGAAGCCCTGAACATTCCCGATGGCCATCCGGCGAAAGATGAGCAGGATACGTTTTATATCAATAAAGAATTCCTGCTGCGGACACAGACTTCCGGCGCCCAGGTGCACGTCATGGAGACCGCTCCCCTTCCGATCCGCATGATCTCTCCGGGGCGGGTATACCGGTCCGATGAAGTGGACGCGACCCATTCGCCCTGCTTCCATCAGATCGAAGGTCTGGTGATCGACCGGCACATCACGTTTGCCGACCTGAAGGGAACGCTGGCCGAGTTCGCCCGGGAGCTGTTCGGCGAAGAGACGAAAGTCAAATTCCGTCCCCATCATTTCCCGTTCACAGAGCCCAGCGCCGAGATGGACGTGACCTGTTTCAAATGCGGCGGAAAAGGCTGCCGTATGTGCAAAGGCTCCGGCTGGATCGAGATCCTCGGCTGCGGCATGGTCCATCCCCGGGTGTTGAAGATGAGCGGGATCGACCCGGAAGAATATTCCGGTTTCGCGTTTGGCGTGGGCTTAGAGCGTATCGCCCTTCTGAAATATGAGATCGACGATATGCGCCTGCTTTATGAAAATGACAAACGTTTCTTAAAACAGTTCTAAAGGAGGGAATATCATTATGAATACACCATTATCATGGATCAAAGCATATGTTCCTGGCCTTGACGTGACTGCCCAGGAATACACCGACGCCATGACCCTTTCCGGATCGAAGGTGGAAGGCTATGAAGCTCTGGATAAAAATCTGGAAAAGATCGTTGTCGGACAGATCGTGAAGATAGAAAAACATCCGGACGCGGATAAACTGATCGTCTGCCAGGTGGATGTGGGAGCCGGCCAGCCGATCCAGATCGTCACCGGCGCGCCCAATGTGGCGGAAGGCGACCTGGTCCCGGTCGTTTTAGACGGGGGAAAAGTCGCCGGCGGCCATGACGGAGGCCCGATGCCGGAAGGCGGGATCCGGATCAAAAAAGGAAAGCTTCGGGGCGTGGAAAGCAACGGCATGATGTGTTCCATTGAAGAACTGGGATCCTCCAGGGATTACTATCCGGAAGCGCCGGAAATGGGCATATATATCTTTGAAAAAGGCAGCGTACAGCCGGGAGACGACGCGGTCGCCGCGCTGGGCCTTCGGGACGTGGTCTTTGAATACGAGATCACATCCAACCGGGTGGACTGTTTCGGCGTCCTGGGGATCGCGCGGGAAGCGGCGGCCACGTTCGGCAGGCCTTTTGAACCGCCGAAGGTGGAAGTCAAAGAAAACGATGAAAGCGTGAACGATTATATCCGGGTGGAGGTCAAGGACGCGGATCTGTGTCCCAGATATACGGCCCGGGTGGTCAAGAACATCAAGATCGGCCCGTCGCCCCGGTGGATGCAGCGCCGCCTGGCAGCCAACGGCATCCGTCCCATCAACAACATCGTGGATATCACCAATTACGTGATGGAAGAATACGGCCAGCCCATGCACGCCTACGATCTGGATACGATCTCGGGTCATCAGATCATCGTCCGTCGGGCAGAAGATCAGGAACCCTTCGTGACGCTGGACGGACAGAGCCATACGCTGGACGACTCCATGCTGGTGATCTGCGACGCGGAAAAACCCATCGGCATCGCCGGCATCATGGGCGGCGAGAACTCCATGATCACGGACAACGTGCGGACCATGCTCTTTGAAGCGGCCTGCTTTAACGGAACGAATATCCGCCTGTCCGGGAAAAAGCTGGGCATGCGCACAGACGCCCAGAGCAAGTTTGAAAAAGGCCTGGATCCCAATAACGCCATCGCGGCCATCGACCGGGCATGCCAGCTTGTCGTTGAGCTGGGAGCCGGCGAAGTGGTCGGCGGAACAGTGGATGTATATCTGAAGAAAAAAGAACCGAAGGTCATTCCGTTTTCCGCGGAGAAGGTGAACCGCCTTCTGGGTACGGATATCCCGCTGGAAGAGATGATCGGTTATTTTGACAAGCTGGAGCTTAAATACGATCCGGAGACATCGACGGTTGAGGTTCCCACTTTCCGCCAGGATCTGGAAGGACTGGCCGATCTGGCGGAGGAAGTGGCCCGTTTCTACGGCTATGACAATATACCGACGACGCTGCCCAACGGAGAGGCGACGACCGGCAAGCTTCCTTTTGCCCTCCGCGTGGAACAGGCGGCGAAGGAAACGGCGGAATACTGCGGTTTCAGCGAGTCCATGACCTATTCGTTTGAAAGCCCGAAAGTATTTGACAAGCTGCTTTTTGACGCGGACGATCCGGCGCGGCAGACCATCGTGATCTCCAATCCGCTGGGAGAGGATTTCAGCATCATGCGGACAACGCCGCTAAACGGCATGCTCAATTCCCTTTCCATCAACTATAACCGGAGAAATAAAGACGTGCGTCTCTATGAGATGGCCAAGATCTACCTTCCCAAGTCGCTGCCTCTGTCGGATTATCCGGACGAAAGAGTCCAGTTTACCCTGGGCATGTATGGCGAAGGTGATTTCTTCACGATGAAAGGCGTGGTGGAAGAGTGCCTTGAACGGATCGGCATGAAAGAACGGATCGTTTACGATCCGAATGCCGGAAAGAATTTCCTGCATCCCGGAAGACAGGCGGCCATTATCTATGACGGCGAGGCGATCGGCTATATGGGCGAGCTTCATCCGGACGTGGCGGACAATTACAAGATCGGCAGCCGGGTCTATGTAGCGGTGCTGGATATGCCGAAGCTGACCGAAAAAGCCACGTTTGACAGAAAATACGAAGGCATCGCCAAATATCCGGCGGTAACGCGGGATATCAGCATGGTCATGAACAAATCCCTGATGGTGGGACAGGTGGAATCGATCATCCGTGAAAAAGGCGGAAAGATCCTGGAGAGCCTGGAACTGTTCGACATCTATGAAGGCAGCCAGATCAAAGAAGGCTTTAAATCGGTTGCTTATTCCATCACTTTCCGGGATAAGACACGGACCCTGGAAGATAAGGACGTCAACGACGTGATGGCGAAGATACTGTCCGCCCTTGAGAAACTGGGCATTGAACTGAGAAAATGATATAAACGATAGATACGGCGCCGTTCATTTGTTCCGCAAGGATGAACGGCGCCGTATTATGTCCGGAAAAAGCCGGCAGGTTTTTTTGGGACGGATCATACAATGAACATGGCGTCCCCGAAACTGAAAAACCGATAGCGTTTTTCAACGGCTTCTTTGTAGGCGTCAAGTATATGGTCTTTTCCGGCCAGCGCCGATACAAGCATGAGGAGCGTGGACTCGGGCAGATGGAAGTTGGTGATCAGGGCGTCGATGCACTTGAACTT
>CALWEE010000124.1 GCA_944376975.1 uncultured Lachnospiraceae bacterium | reverse complement strand
CTTCGCCGAAGAACATGTGCTCTGTACGGCAAAGTCCGATACCTTCAGCGCCCAGCTCAACCGCTTTCTTAGCGTCTGTCGGTGTATCCGCGTTTGTACGTACTTTCATTGTTCTGTATTTATCTGCCCAATCCATGATGCGTCCGAATTCACCGGCGATCGTCGCGTCTACAGTCGGGATGATGCCGTCATAGATATTACCTGTTGTACCATCGATGGAGATCGGATCGCCTTCGTGGAATTCTTTTCCGCCGAGCGTGAACTTCTTGTTCGCTTCATCCATAACGATGTCGCCGCATCCGGATACGCAGCACTCACCCATACCACGGGCAACAACGGCTGCGTGAGATGTCATACCGCCACGTACGGTAAGGATACCCTGAGCAGACTTCATACCTGTGATATCTTCCGGAGATGTCTCCAGACGGACAAGGATAACTTTTTCTCCTCTTTCTGCCCATTCAACAGCGTCGTCAGCTGTGAACACGACTTTACCGCAGGCAGCTCCCGGAGAAGCGCCAAGGCCTTTGCCCATCGGTGTGGAGGCTTTCAGGGCGGCAGCGTCGAACTGGGGATGGAGCAGCGTGTCAAGGTTACGCGGATCGATCATGGCAACCGCTTCTTCTTCTGTTCTCATGCCTTCGTCAACAAGGTCGCACGCGATCTTCAGAGCGGCCTGAGCGGTCCTCTTACCGTTACGTGTCTGAAGCATGTACAGTTTACCATGTTCTACAGTAAACTCCATATCCTGCATATCTCTGTAGTGTGTCTCCAGAGTCTTGCATACGTCATTGAACTGTTTGAATGCTTCCGGGAACTTCTGTTCCATCTCGGAAATGTGCATCGGTGTACGAACACCGGCAACAACGTCTTCGCCCTGCGCGTTTGTAAGGAATTCACCAAACAGACCTTTGGCGCCTGTAGCCGGGTCACGTGTGAAGGCAACGCCTGTACCGCAGTCATCGCCCATGTTACCAAATGCCATCATCTGTACGTTTACAGCGGTACCCCAGGAATACGGGATATCGTTGTCACGACGATATACGTTGGCACGCGGGTTGTCCCATGAACGGAATACAGCTTTAACCGCGCCTACCAGCTGCTCTTTCGCGTCAGCCGGGAAATCGGAACCGATCTTTGCTTTATATTCAGCTTTAAACTGTCCTGCCAGAGTCTTCAGATCATCGGCTGTCAGTTCAACGTCCTGTTTAACGCCTTTTTCTTCTTTCATCTTGTCGATGAGTTCTTCAAAGTATTTCTTGCCGACTTCCATAACAACGTCAGAATACATCTGGATAAATCTTCTGTAGCAGTCCCAAGCCCAACGGGGATTGCCGGACGCCTTAGCCAGAGCCTCAACAACTTCTTCGTTCAGACCAAGGTTCAGGATCGTGTCCATCATACCCGGCATGGAAGCTCTTGCTCCGGAACGCACGGATACGAGAAGCGGATTCTCTTTATCTCCGAATTTCTTTCCGGTGATCTCTTCCAGTTTCGCCATGGCCTCCATGATCTGTCCCATGATCTCGTCGTTGATCTGTCTGCCGTCTTCATAGTACTGTGTACACGCTTCCGTTGTAACGGTAAAACCCTGCGGTACCGGAAGACCCAGATTCGTCATCTCAGCAAGGTTGGCGCCTTTTCCGCCAAGAAGGTTACGCATGTCCGCATTACCTTCGGTGAACATATAAACCCATTTTGCCATTGTAAATGCCTCCTATTTTTTTATCTGTTGAAATGACTTCCGATGGTTTATGACCGGAAGCCATTTGCGCCCAACATTCATAGATATTGTATATCATCCCCGCGTTATTCGTCAAGGTTAAAAGGTAAATTTATCCTCAAAATAAGCGGCCAGATCGTCGATCTTGATACGTACCTGTTCCATCGTATCCCTTTCCCGGACGGTCACGCAGCCGTCTTCTTCCGACTCAAAGTCGTAGGTCACGCAGAAAGGCGTTCCGATCTCATCCTGACGACGGTATCTTTTTCCGATATTGCCCCGATCGTCATATTCGCAGTTGTATTTTTTGCTCAGCATGGCAAAGATCTTTTCAGCGCCTTCGCTCAGCTTTTTGCTGAGAGGCAGGACGCCGACTTTGACCGGAGCGAGCGCCGGATGGAAATGCAGGACGGTCCGTACATCTCCGCCTTCCAGTGTTTCTTCGTCATAAGCGCTGCACAGGAACGCCAAAACGACCCGGTCGGCCCCCAGTGACGGCTCGATGACATAGGGGATGTATTTTTCTTTTTTGGCATCGTCAAAATAGGACATATCCTCGCCGGATACGTTCTGATGCTGTGTCAGGTCGTAGTCGGTACGGTCCGCGATGCCCCACAGTTCGCCCCAGCCGAACGGGAAAAGGAACTCGATATCGGTCGTTCCGGTACTGTAGAAACTCAATTCCTCCGGGGAATGGTCTCTGACGCGCATCTCTTCTTCTTTCATGCCAAGGGACTTGAGCCAGTCGATACAAAAGCCCCGCCAGTAACGGAACCATTCCATATCGGTTCCCGGTTCACAGAAGAACTCCAGCTCCATCTGCTCAAACTCACGGGTACGGAAGGTAAAGTTGCCGGGCGTGATCTCGTTGCGGAAAGACTTGCCGATCTGACCAATACCGAAGGGAATCTTTTTACGGGATGTCCTCTGGACATTCTTGAAATTGACAAAGATGCCCTGAGCGGTCTCCGGACGCAGATAAACCGTGTTCTTCGCGTCTTCGGTCACGCCCTGGAAAGTTTTGAACATCAGATTGAACTGACGGATATCGGTGAAGTTATGAGCGCCGCAGCTGGGGCAGCCGATCTGATGCGCGCTTATATACTCCTGCATCTGCTCATTGCTCCATCCATCCACGGAACCGCCCAGATCAATATCATTATCATGGGCGTAATCTTCGATCAGCTTATCTGCCCGGAAACGCTCATGGCATTCTTTACAGTCCATAAGGGGATCGGAAAAACCGCCCAGATGGCCGGAGGCCACCCAAGTCTGGGGATTCATCAGGATCGCGCAGTCAACGCCCACATTATAGGGATTCTCCTGGATGAACTTCTGCCACCACGCCTTCTTCACATTGTTCTTTAATTCAACGCCCAGATTGCCGTAATCCCAGGTGTTGGCAAGGCCGCCGTAGATCTCGGATCCCGGATATACAAACCCTCTCGCCTTCGCCAGGGCGACGATCTTGTCCATTGTCTTTTCCATTTCATCCTACCTCTCTTTATTATTTATAAATGATCACACACCGCTGCGCGGTAGTCTGACATATACCATCTTCGCTGACCGTAACGCCTTCACTCCAGGCAGCCGGATCTCCCGGGCCGATGAGGCGGGTTTGAAACTCGGTCACGACCACATAGCCTTTATCCGGAACGCTTCCTTCGGACGCTTCGCCGATCAGCTCCCCAGACGCTTCCGATAACCGGACAAGCGTCAGCTTCTGTCCGTTAAACGCCTCAAAAGCAGACGGATCGTCGTAGTGGATCTCTGCCCGGACCGTATCGCCTTCGGTTGAATAGTTTTTCAAAGACACGCCTTCATGTTTCCCAATCTCCTGATCCACATAGAGCTCCAACGCCTCAGGGGAATAATAGTCTTTATCCAGTTTCTCCACCAGATATTCCTCGATCTTCCCGCTTTTTTTGACCGCGAGGGTATTCTCGCCAACGTCTTTAAGACGCGGGTCTTTCCCGCAGGCTGCCGCCAGGAAGCAGATCAGGACCGCCCATATCAGGCATATCCATCGTTTATGACTTTTCAATACAGTCTCTCCTTAATATCAGACTTTAAATATTGTATACAATGCCGACAGATTTTTCAAGCCGTTTCCAGCGTTTTTAAAATGTCCAGGGAATGAAATTCCCTGTCGATATGGTCTTTTATGTAAATATCCATGATCTTGCGCAGGCTTTTTCGGACTTCTTCCGTCACGCGGAAGGTAAACAGCCGCTCCACCGGCGTGGATATGATGTACTGCATCGTATAAAGGACCGACCCGTCCACAGGATACAAAGGATGGATGCCCGCCTTACATTCGTGGCAGACCACGCCGCCAAGCCTGGAAGAAAAATGGCCCAGCCCGTCCTTTTTCCCGCACACGACACACCGGAAACATTCCGGATATTCACCGTTGACAACGAACATTTTCAATTCAAAGATACAGCGGATAAGCCGATCGTCGATCCGGCCCAGGCACAAAGCCCGGAGCGTCTGGTACAAAAGCTTGAGCATATCCAGCGCCGGGTCGTTTTCTCTTCCATAGTACGCCGCCATTTCAAGAAAATAGGTCCCATAGCATGTCCGTACCATATCTTCCCGTATATCCATAAAATAATTGGTGATCTCCGCTCCGAGGAGGGTGTACGCGTTCTTTCCTTCAATGACCCGGAACACGCCGAAGGCAAAAGGCTGGGTCTTCGCCAGCATGGCGCTTTTGGGCCGTCGCGCGCCTCTGGCGAAAGCGGTGATCTTTCCCCGTTCTTTTGTCAGGATCACGACCCGTTTATCATAGTCGCCCGCCGGCGCGGACATGAGCACCATGCCCAAAAGTTCTTCCGCGTCTGTCATATCCACTCACCTGCCCATCTGACAGTTTTAACCGTTATACTCTTTCTTGTCGTACCCGAAATTTTTGATCAGGAAATCACTGTCCCGCCAGTCCTTCTTCACCTTTACCCAGAGCTGAAGATTGACTTTCGCATCCAAAAGCCTTTCGATCTCATAACGGGCATCGCTTCCGATCCGTTTCAGCATGGCGCCCTGCTTGCCGATGATCATGCCTTTATGGGAATCCTTTTCGCAGATGATCGTCGCGTGGATGTCGGTCACATGACCATGGCGTCTGGGTTTCATGGATTCAATGGAAACAGCGATACCATGGGGGATCTCCTCGTCCATCAGCCGAAGGACCTTTTCGCGTATCAGTTCCGCCACGATCTGCCGTTCGGGCTGATCGGTCACCACGTCATCCCCGTAAAATTTCGGCCCGTACGGAAGATATTTCATGATGCACCGGATCACTTCCCGGCAGTTCTCTCCTGTAAACGCCGAACAAGGGACGATCTCCGCGAAATCACAGGCTTCTTTATACGTTTGGATCACTTCCAGGATAAACTCCCGCTTTACCGTATCCATCTTGTTGATGACAAGGATGACCGGCGTTTTTGTTTTATTGAGCTGCTCGATGATATGCCGTTCGCCGGCTCCGATAAATGTGGTCGGTTCCACGAGCCAGAGGATCACGTCCACCTCGTTCAGCGTCCGCTCCGCCACATAGACCATATATTCGCCCAGTTTGTTTTTCGCCTTATGGATACCCGGCGTATCCACGAAAATGATCTGGCCTTCCTCATCCGTGTAGACCGTCTGGATCCGATTCCGCGTTGTCTGCGGCTTATTGGATGTGATGGCGATCTTCTGGCCGATCAGCTGGTTCATCAATGTGGATTTCCCCACGTTCGGCCTGCCGATCAATGTGGCGAATCCGGATTTAAATCGATTTTCCATATATTCTCCTT
>CALWEE010000123.1 GCA_944376975.1 uncultured Lachnospiraceae bacterium | reverse complement strand
CTTTTCCTTCAGCGCGTCGCGGATATCCGGCAGTATCCGGATACCCCCATCCTGGGTTCGCGTCGGGATCTCCCACATATCTTCAAGATGGCCTTCTCCTGAAACGAGCGCCAGTTTGACGGTCGTGCCCCCCACGTCTACGCCAAAACATCTTTTTGACATTATCTAGTCCTCCTGGTTCCGATTGATGCTGCCGCTCACCCGGCGGTACAGCTCCTGAGCCGCGTTGTAGCCCATCTGTTTCTGGCGGAAGTTGACCGCGGCCGCCTCAACGATGATGGCCAGGTTACGGCCCGGACGGATCGGGATGGAATGACAGACGATCTTGTGCCCCAGGTATTCCGTATATTTTTCTTCCAGGCCAAGCCGGTCGTATTCTTTGTTCCGGTCCCATTCCTCCAGTTTGATCACCATGCTGATCGTCTGTGTCTCTTTGACGCTCTGGATACCGAACAGGGTCTTCAGATCCACGATGCCGATACCTCTCAGTTCGATAAAGTACCGGGTGATGTCCGGCGCTGTGCCCACCAGTTCATCGTCGCTGATGGCTTTGATCTCCACAACGTCGTCGGATACGAGACGGTGGCCTCTTTTCACCAGTTCCAGCGCGGCTTCGCTCTTTCCTATGCCGCTTTCGCCGATGATCAGCACGCCTTCGCCGAAAACGTCCATCAGCACGCCGTGGATGGAGATGCGGGGCGCCAGTTCAAGGGCAAGGGTACGTATGGCTTTGGAGATGATGCGGCTGGTCGACCGGGCGGAAAGGAATACCGGTACGCCGTACTTGGTCGCCAGGCGGATCACCTCGTCCACCGGACGGAGGTTCCGGCAGAAGATGATGCACGGGATACCCACCTGGAAGATCCGTTCATAGATGCAGGCGCCGCCGTCCTCGTAATTCTCGGAAACATAGGTGTGCTCCACCATTCCGATGACCTGCACCCGGTTGTTGTCAAAATGCTCGAAAAATCCGGCCAGCTGGAGCGCCGGGCGGTTCACGTCATCCTGGCTGATCATGATCTTGTCGATGGCGATCTCCGGGTTCAGCTGTTCTACTTCCAGTTTCGCAATGACCTTTTTCAAACTGACTTCATATTTCATATCGTCAAACATAAAGGCCCCCCTTTTCTTTTTATATTATTTTTTATTGTGGTTTACTTTCCAAGCCGTGGCTTTCCGGTATATGTTCTCACTAAGTTCATACTTCGCTCCGCTCGTATTCACTAAGTGTTCACATTATACCACGTGCGCAGGAAAGGAAGCGGCGCGTATGCGACATTTACTTTCCAAGCCGTGGCTTTCCGGGTATAATCCTTGCGAAGCAAGGCAGGCCGATCTATCGGCCTGAATTGCGCATCGCGCAATTATTATGCCATGGTCACTAACCTCATCGTTCGCCTTTGGCTCCGATTCGCTAAGTGTCCAGGTATATGTTCTCACTAAGTTCATACTTCGCTCCGCTCGTATTCACTAAGTGTTCACATTATACCATATCCGGCGGGATTCGCCAATGGCAAGGCGTCAGTCTTCTTCCGGGTTTTCCGGGTGGAAGAAGCGATAGACGGCCCGGGCCGCCTGCTCGTTCATGGACGGGATCTTTTTCAGTTCGTCCTCATCCGCGTTCCGTATTTTCTGGATGTCGCCGTAATGGCGCATGAGGGCCCGTCTTCTGGCCGGGCCGATGCCTTTGATGTCATCCAGGATGGAGTGGACCTGGCCGGCGCTCCTTAAGCTTCGGTGATATTCTATGGCGAACCGATGGGCCTCGTCCTGCACCCGGGTCACCAGGCGGAAACTTTCCGATGTCCGGTCCATGGGCACTTCCACGTCTTCATAATACAGCCCCCGGGTCCGGTGGTGGTCGTCTTTTACCATGCCGCACACCGGAATGGAAAGGCCCAGGGTATCCAGAACTTTTTTCGCGATGTTCACCTGGCCTTTTCCGCCGTCCATGAGGATAAGATCCGGAAAATCGGAGAAACTGCCCATCCGCGGATCGCCTTCCTTTTCCCGCATCTTCCGCCGTTCTTTAAGGCCGTGGCTGAAACGCCGCGTCAGCACTTCTTCCATGCACTGATAATCGTCCTGGCCTTCCACGTCTTTTATCCGGAACTTCCGATAGGCGCTGCGTTTGGGTTTCCCCTTTTCATAAACGACCATGGAACCTACTTTCTCGAACCCGTTGATGTTGGATATATCAAACGCTTCCATCCGGAGGATGGAGGGTAGATCCAAAAGCCGCTCCAGCTCCCGCACGGCGCCCTGCGTGCGGGCCTCTTCCCGCTTCAGTTTTTCGCTGTCCTTATCAAGGACCATCATGGCGTTTTTGGACGCCAGTTCCACCAGCCGTTCTTTCTGGCCTTTCTTCGGCACGGTGATGGTCACTTTCTGCCCCCGTCTTTCCGACAGCCACCGAAGGATGACCTCTTTATCGTCAATGTCTTCCTGGAGCATCAGCTCCCTTGGGATCGACGGGGCGCCCGCGTAGAACTGCTTGACAAAAGAAGTCATGACCTGGCTCCGGCTTTCTTCTTCCACGCCGGTCAGGTAGTAATGGTCCCGGCCGATCAGGCGGCCGCCCCGGATGAAAAAGATCTGGACGACCGCTTCGTTGCCCGCCCGGGCAAACCCGATCACGTCCCGGTCCTCCATATGGGAACTGGTCACCTTCTGTTTTTCCATGATCTGGCGCACGCTGTAGATCAGATCCCGGTATTCCATGGCCTTTTCGTATTCCATGGCGTCGGAGGCGTCTTTCATCTTCCGGGTCAGCTCATCCACCACCGGCGCGTGATCGCCGCCGAGAAAACGCAGGGCTTTCTGTATTTTTTCCCGATACGCTTCTTTTGAGATCAGTCCCTGACAGGGGGCGTCGCACTGGCCGATGTGATGGTACAGGCACGGACGGCCCAGGCCAATATCCCGGGGGAGCACCCGGCTGCAGCCGCGTATGCCGTACAGTTTTTTCAGAAGCTCGATGGTGTCCTTTACCGCCCCCGCGCTGGTATAGGGGCCAAAATAACGGGCCTTGTCCTTTTTCATCTGACGCGCGAAAAGGATACGGGGAAAATCCTCCTGGACCGTTACCTTGATGTACGGATATGTCTTGTCGTCGGTCAGCATGGTGTTGTACTTGGGCCGGTATTCCTTGATCAGGTTACATTCCAGCACCAGCGCTTCCAGTTCGGAGTCGGTAATGATATATTCAAACCGGGATATGTGGCTCACCATCTGCCGGATCTTCGGCGTCAGGTTCCGACTACTCTGGAAATACTGGCGCACCCGGTTTTTCAGGCTGATGGCTTTGCCAACGTAGATGATCTCGTCTTTCTCCCCGTGCATCAGGTAAACGCCGGGTTTACCCGGAAGTTTTTTCAGTTCTTCGTCAAAATCAAACATGGCTTTTCCCCTTTAAAAAACCACTCCGGATATAGATAGGCCGCCTATAAGGGAGTGGTTTGATACATTTTATTCAGCTTCAACGGACGGTCCCGCCTTGTCCGCGTCCCGGACGTTTTCAAAGATCTCCATGAATTCTTTTCCGGTTATGGTCTCCCGCTCGATGAGGAACGCCGCGATCTTATCCAGGCATTCCCGGTTTTCGGAAAGCAGGCTAAAAGCCCTGTCGTACGCCGTCTTCAGGATGGCCATGACTTCTTTATCGATCTTGGCCGCCGTCTCTTCGCCGCAGTTTAACACGGCCCGGCCACTCAGATACCGTTCTTCCACCGTTTCCAGGCTCATAAGGCCGAAGGTGTCGGTCATGCCGTACTGGGTCACCATGGCCCGGGCGATCTGGGTCGCCCGCTCGATATCATTGGACGCCCCGGTCGTCACCGAATCGAACACCAGCGCCTCCGCTGCCCGGCCGCCCAGCATGGTCGCCAGTTCTTCTTCCATCTCCACCTTGGACATGAGGTATTTTTCTTCCTCCGGCACCTGCATCACGTAGCCGAGGGAACCCATGGTCCTGGGCACGATGGTGATCTTCTGCACCGGCTCGGTGTTTTTCTGGAGCGCCGCCACAAGGGCATGGCCCACTTCATGATAGCTGACGATCTTCCGCTCTTTGGCGCTCAAGATCCGGTCTTTTTTCGCTTTTCCGGCGATGACCACTTCCACGGATTCAAACAGATCCGACTGGTTCACCGCGCTCCGCCCGTTCTTGACTGCCAGCAGGGCCGCTTCGTTGATGATATTGGCCAGGTCTGAGCCCACCGCTCCGGACGTGGCTTTGGCGATCTCGTCAAAATCGACGGTCTCGTCCATATTCACATGGCGGGCGTGGACCTTGAGGATATCCACCCGCCCTTTAAGGTCCGGTTTTTCCACGATGATCCGCCGGTCGAACCGGCCCGGACGCAAAATGGCTTTATCAAGTATCTCCGGGCGGTTGGTCGCCGCCAGGACGATGATGCCTTTGGAGGAATCAAAGCCGTCCATCTCGGACAGCAGCTGGTTCAGCGTCTGTTCCCGTTCATCGTTGCCGCCGTAGCGGGAATCCCGGCTCTTGCCGATGGCGTCCAGCTCGTCGATGAAGATGATGCAGGGCGCGGTCTCCTGAGCTTTCCGGAACAGATCCCGCACCCGGGAGGCACCGACGCCGACGAACATTTCCACGAAATCGGAGCCGGACAAAGAGTAAAATGGCACGTTCGCCTCACCGGCCACAGCCCTGGCCAGAAGGGTCTTTCCTGTTCCCGGCGGGCCCACCAAAAGGGCGCCTTTGGGAAGCTTGGCGCCGATGCGGGTATATTTCGCCGGGGTATGGAGGAAATCCACGATCTCCCGCAGGGATTCCTTGGATTCTTCCTGGCCGGCCACGTCCCGGAAGGTGACGCCCGTATCTTTCTGCATATACATTTTGGCCGTGGACTTGCCCACGCCCATGACGCCGCCGCCTTTGACGGAGCGCATGAGCAGGAAGACCATGCCGATCATGAACACGCTGGGCAGGATATAATAAAGCAGCACCGTATAGAGCATGGAACTGGACTGGACCACCTGGCGCTTGAACGAGACGCCGGAATCATCCAGCCGCTTGCCCAGGGTGTCCGCGTCTTCCGCGATGCCGGTGTAATAGGTTATGGGAAGGCTGCTTTCCGCCTCCGACGCGAGGGTGATCTCCAACATGTCCGACGTGATCAGCACCTGGTCGATCTTATCTTCATCCAGCCACTTTATAAACGTATCGTATGAAATCTCCTGCCGGCGGCTGTCCCGCACCCGGTCCAGCATCATGTTGATGGCAAGCATGGCCGCGAGGACAACGATGGCGATAATAATGAAATTCTGGTAGTTCTTCTGTTTTTCATTATTATTTTTGTTCTTTTTCTCTTTTTCTTCCATAAGTCCTCCTTCAGCGATCGCCTTGTCTTTCTATTATAATAACCCGCTCTTTCGCAAGTCAACACTTACGCGAAAAAAAGCCTCATCCTTTTTCGGGCAGCGAAAGCATCTGCCGGATGACCCGCGCCATGCCGTCCTGCTCGCAGTCCGGCGCGATCCGCTCCCCCGCCGCTTTTAAGTCCGCC